>CAXMOE010000160.1:0-6101 GCA_964194835.1 uncultured Flavobacteriaceae bacterium
ATGTAAATGGAGCTATTATCCTGAGAGTAAAGTAAAAGAAATTACAGCTACATTTAGAAGACTTCAAATTCCATGTGATGCCATCTATTTAGATATAGATTATATGGAAGGTTTTCGCTGTTTTACTTGGAATAAGGAATACTTTCCAGACCCAAAAAAAATGGTTCAGGAACTAAATGATGAAGGATTTAAAACGGTTGCCATTATAGATCCGGGAATAAAAGTAGATAAGGATTATTGGGTGTATCAAGAAGCGAAGAAAAATGATTTTTTCTGTAAAAGGGGAGATGGCCCCCCAATGCGGGGTAAGGTATGGCCTGGACAATGTAACTTCCCTGATTTTACGAATCCGGAGGTAAGAGATTGGTGGGCAGGTCTTTATAAGGAATTGATTGCTGATATTGGGGTGAAAGGGGTTTGGAACGATATGAACGAACCTGCAATAATGGAGGTGCCCACAAAAACCTTTCCTTTGGATGTAAGGCACGATTATGATGGGCATCCATGTAGTCACAGAAAGGCACATAATGTTTATGGGACCCAGATGGCCAGGGCTACGTACGAAGGCGTTAAAAAATTTGCCTATCCAAAACGCCCCTTTGTAATTACGCGTTCTGCATATTCAGGATCACAACGATACACTTCCACCTGGACAGGTGATAATGTAGCCACATGGGAACATCTATGGATTGCAAATGTACAGGCTCAACGTATGTGTATGAGCGGAATGTCTATTGTAGGTTCTGATATTGGCGGTTTTGCAGAGCAACCAAATGGGGAATTGTTTGCAAGATGGATTCAATTGGGGATTTTCCACCCATTCTGTAGAGTACATTCCAGTGGTGATCATGGTGATCAGGAGCCTTGGTCTTTTGATACTGAGATTACGGATATTGTTCGAAAATTTATTGAATTAAGATATCAATTATTGCCCTATTTGTATACGATGTACTGGAAGTACAGTAAACTGGGCACATCTATGTTGCAACCCTTGGTTTATTATGATCAAGAAGATACACAGACCCATTTTAGAACTGATGAGTTTATTTTTGGTGATCAAATTTTGGTTTGCCCAATTCAGGAACCAAATGCCCAGGGAAGAAGAATGTATATTCCTAGAGGAAATTGGTACAATTTCTGGACAGAAGAAGTTGTAAAGGGGGGAATGGAAAAATGGGTAGCAGCGGAGTTGGATAAAGTGCCTATTTTTATAAAAGAAGGGGCCATTATTCCAAAGTATCCAGTGCAACAATATGTTGGGGAATTGGTTATAGAGCAACTCATATTGGATGTGTATTATAAGGCAGGAACCGAAAAATCAACGGTTTATGAAGATGCACAGGATGGTTATGATTATAAGAAAGGAAGTTATAGTCTCCGAAATTTTAAGTTAAAGGGAAAGAAAAAAGAACTTATTATTAACCAATTCAAGGATGGTACATTCATAACTCCTTATAAAACATTTAAGATAAGGTTTCATGGCCTTCCATATAAGATTGTTGGAGTAGAAACTGATAGAGAAAAATTATCCTTTAAGGATATTAAACTTAACGGAGACAACACTATTGAGGTAGATAAGAATTTCACGGAATTGCATATAACAGGGAAATAAAAATTTCGTAATTTTCGGGTATTAAACATTGGGTAGATGAAAAAAATTGTATTAATATTTGTTGTTTTTCTTAGCGTTGCCGCGTGTAAAATAAATCCGTTCACAGGTCAAAAGACACTTAATTTTTATCCCAATAGTCAAATTTTTCCAATGGCGTTTGCCCAATATGATGAGTTCCTTGGTGCGAACAAAATTGTAAATGGCACATCTGATGTTCAAATGATTACAAAGGTGGGTCAACGTATTTCCTCCGCTGCTGAGAAATGGCTCTCAGCCAATGGCTATCCAGGATATCTTAAAGATTATAAATGGGAATATAATTTGGTAAATGATACAGTCGTTAACGCTTGGTGTATGCCTGGCGGCAAAATTGTGTTTTATACGGGAATACTCCCTATTTGTAAAGGTGAGACAGGAGTAGCAGTTGTAATGGGGCATGAAGTGGCACATGCATTGGCCGATCATGGTGCACAACGAATGAGCGCGGGGGCCTTACAACAAATTGGAGCAGTTGCGGGTAACGTGGCTATTCAAGACCCTGCAAAAAGAAATACGTTCAATCAGGCTTATGGTATAGGATCAACAGTTGGTTTAATGCTTCCCTTTAGTAGAAGCCATGAAACTGAGGCCGATAGGATTGGATTGCAGATTATGGCAATAGCCGGTTATAACCCAGATGAGGCCGCTGAGCTCTGGAAAAGGATGAATGCAAACAGTGGCAGTGGCGCACCACCCGAATTTTTGAGTACACACCCTTCCAATACTACCAGAATTAGTAATTTAACACAATGGGCCCCCGCGGCAAGGCAAGAGGCACAGAAGTTCGGGGTAACCACTTTTGAATAAGAGTCAGGATAAAAAATAGTATAGTAATAATCGTATATTCGAAGCTGTTCCATAAGGGGCAGCTTTTATTTTCTGAATATGGCAACAGCATTGGCGATTAAAGGAAGTAAAAAACTATTAAATGCTTGGGCATTTTACGATTGGGCCAATTCAGTGTACAGCTTGGTAATCGCTTCAGCAATATTCCCCATTTTTTATGGGGCCTTGTTCAGGGTTTCAAATATTGAAAAAGTCACTGTTTTCGGGGGTGAAATAGCAAGGGCCCCTTTAATAAGTTATGTTACGTCTGCGGCTTTTCTATTTATAGCATTAATTACACCTCTTTTATCTGGAATAGCAGATTATCTAGGCAACAAGAAAATGTTCATGAAGTTTTTTTGTTATTTGGGGGGAGTATCCTGCGTAGGGCTGTACTGGTTTTCCCTGGAACATATTTATTTTAGTCTTATCTGCTATTTTTTTGGTTTGGTTGGTTTTTGGGTCAGTTTTGCCATTAACAACTCCTATCTTCCAGATATTGCTTTTCCTGAACAACAAGATGGAATTAGTGCCAAAGGATTTTCAATGGGATACATTGGTAGCGTAATTTTATTGCTTTTAAATCTCGCTATGGTCATGAAACCTGCTGTTTTTGGTATTGAAGGCGACATGAGTGAAGCAGCTGAAATTAAGGCTATGAAATATTCTTTTATAACTGTAGGCATCTGGTGGATAGTGTTCAGTCAATATACTTTCTTTCATTTGCCAAAAGGCAATAAAAAGGAGGGAGCAAAAGAGCATGTTATATTGAATGGTTTTAAAGAATTAAAAAGTGTTTGGCACCAATTGGGCAATGAAGTAAAGCTGAAACGTTACTTAGGTGCTTTTTTTGTGTATAGCATGGCTGTTCAGACTGTAATGTTGATTGCTACCTACTTTGGGGAGGAGGAAATAAATTGGGGAACGGATAGCAATCGTACCACAGGCTTGATTTTAAGTATTTTAGTGATACAATTGGTAGCTGTCTTAGGTGCCACAATTACCGCAAGGGCTTCCAAGGCTTTTGGTAATATTAAGACGCTCATAGTGATTAATATTCTTTGGGTGTTGATCTGTATTTACGCTTATTTTGTTATTACACCTAACGATTTTTATATTGCAGCAGGTTGCGTAGGTCTGGTGATGGGAGGGATACAGGCCCTTTCAAGATCAACCTATTCCAAGTTTATGCCTGAAACAACCGATACAACTTCATTTTTTAGTTTTTATGATGTAGCCGAAAAGATAGGTATTGTGATAGGCACCTTTATGTATGGATTTGTTGCCCAACTTACGGGAAGTATGCGAAACGCAACTATATTTCTTGGGTTGTTTTTCCTTGTCGGTGCTTTTTTATTGACAAGGGTAAATAGGAAGAAGCAAGATTTAAAATAACAAAGCCCCAATAAGGGGCCTTGTTATACTATTGATTTATTCCCTGGAGATATCTCCGGAACCAGAGGCTTTACTATCTATCTTTGTGGCGTTTCCTCTATATTTTATGTCCCCTGATCCAGATACACGGGCTTTTATCATCTCATTGGCGGTTACCTTTATGTCTGCAGAACCAGATACCGTCGCAGTAACGTTATCTGCCTCCAATTCATAGGCTTTAATATCACCTGAGCCAGAAACACTCACATCGAAATCGGACGTATTTCCATTTAGGGTAATATCCCCAGATCCGGACATTGTAGCAGTGACCGAACTGGCCTCTACACTAAGGGTAATATCACCAGACCCCGAAATATTGGTTTTAAAATCGTCTGTTTTAATGGTCGTTTTACCCACAATATCACCAGAACCTGATAATGTTACCGAATTTACACTTTCAATTGGTACGGTGATATGTATACCGTCTTTCCAAGTTGAAGGACTGAGATTAATCCCTTTTTCCACTTTAATGACCAGTTTGCCATCTTTTACTTCTGTTTTAATGTACTCTAACAGATTCTCTTCACCTTTAAGCATCAATTTACCTTCATTGCCATCCACTAAGTCTACATCAAACCATCCTGAGATGGACACGGCATTATAATCATCTGTTGTTCTGTCAATGGTCACTACGTTCCCGTTTCCTTTTACTTTTTCCCCCCGTTGGCCATTAACTGTTGCGACGAACAACATTAACAAACTATACATTACTAATTTTTTCATGATTGTACTTTTACTTGATTAATTAATTTTTGTTAAATGATACACTTCCATATTCACTTTTAATGAAAATCTTGTTGCCGCTATTTTCTTGACCATAGTAGCCTTTATAGTATTTCTTATTGGATTTTTCCGTACTAATGTTGATGTCAAATTCGTCCTTGCCACTTACTCCGGCATATTCGGTCTCAATTTCAAAATCAAAATTGTATTGGGCATCATACCCTATTTTAATACCAGTGTAGTCGGATTGAATTTCGATGTTCCCGGCATCTTCGGCCATTTCTGTTATTCGGACGTTACCATAATCTGCTCCAATGCTTACATTTCCATGAATAGTGCCCAACTTTACGGTTATATAGTCCCCGTTTCCGTCAATATTATTGGCCTCTCCAACTTCTATATTTCCATAATCCGTGGAATATTGTAAATTTTCCATTTGTACAATCGTTGAATTGGTATAGTCGGCATGGATAACCAAATCACCCGCTTTATCTATGGTGAATCCTGAATAATCGGCTCTTATTTCCCCACTATTGATATAACCAATACTGGATTTGGAGGTATAGTCAAAATTTAATTGATTGTTTCTGCCCCTTAGTTCTCCAATCTCCAATCTTCCGTAATCACAATTTATCTTGGCGTGGCCATCTATTCGGTCCAAATTTATATTTCCATAATCATTGCTAAGATGTACACTATTTTTTACGGGAACTTTTATGGTATAGTTTATTTGCAGGTTAATATTGCTGTTTTTGCCCCAGTTCCAACCCCAATTACTCTTATTGTTGTTAAAAACTGTTCTAGCTGATACCAGGCTACTGTTGGCTTCAAAATCAACAGTTATTTCATCCAGTTTTTTCTGCACCTTTTCCTCATTGTTGCCACTTGTTTTTATGTGGACCTCAATAACAATCCTATCTTCGTCCCATGAGGTGATGTTTAGATTTCCATAGCTATTGCTTACTTTCAAAAGTGCATCGAAGTTCACATTGTATTCCTTGTTTATTGTTTTTTCCTTAACATATTTTCCTTTTAACTTTCCGTCGTTTGCCAAAACCAGCATAGGGAAGGCCATAAGTAAAAGGGCTGTGTATTTTAGTACTATTGCTTTCATTTTTTTATTATTTAATTGTTTTTGATGAGTAAATTTTTATTCGAATTTTGGGTTTTAGCCATTATATTTAAACCGTATTATTGTCTAATTCATTATTGAAATTTTTTAATGTTTTGATATTGTCAATTTGATTTAAAACGTTTTGTAAAAGATCTATTCTGGTTTGGAAATTGGTGATCATTGCACTCAAAATCAGCTTACTATCACCACCGTTTAAAAGATCCTGTTGTAATTTGTTATAATTGTCTTCCAGTTTGTTCAACTGAACCATGGTGTCATCTATAATTTTCTTTGTTTCGGGGGTACTTTCACTTTCCAATTGTTGTACTTGTTCTTCAATGAGGTTTGCAAAAT
>CAXMOE010000161.1:0-5658 GCA_964194835.1 uncultured Flavobacteriaceae bacterium
AACCGTATTTCTAAGCCAGGTTTCTGCAAAATGCCCCTTAAGCCATGATAAGTTTCCACTCCAGTCAGAAATCTTATCCAAACCACTTTGTAGAAAGGTGATTATAAGGAATAAAAGCAATAATATTTCAGTGATGTGGTTAAGCAAATGTTCCATTTGGAAGAGGTTTTATGCTGCTTTTTTATGGAGCAACCGGGTTAATTTAATGGATAAATCCGTAAGAATTATTTTGGAATTACCATTGCGTTCAATGTGATAAATAGCATCTTCAAGTTCTTTCACTATGGTCAGGATGTTGTTTTCATGTATATACGGTGAAAATTTTTCCAGTTGAAAACCTTCAACATGTATACGCATATACGTAAGTCCCTTGGCATTATAATTCACAAGCATTGCTTGTCTCATTACAGCCAAGCAATAAAGTAAAAACTTTTTTTGGGTCTCTCTTCCGGTTTTTGCCACTTCTTGGCTCCATAGAATCAGTTCATGTATTGCGGCTTTATTGCCTTTTGCCTTGAAAGCGCTTCTCACCCATTGCACAAACCATTTTTCGAATACCAATTCCTCTGAATTTTTGTTTATCAAATCCAGGGCTTTATTGTAGTTGCCATTAGCTTCATTTGCAATCCTAAGAGCCTCTTCCCTAATCAATCCTTTATCCTGAAGTCCTTGCGCAATTACTTCGTCTGCAAGAGGAGGAAAATGCAATATTTGACAACGGGAACGGATAGTCTGCAACATCTGTTCCTCATCTTCTGCAATCAAAATAAATAAGGTTTTTTCTGGGGGTTCTTCCAGTAGCTTCAATAGTTTATTGGCGGCTGCTGTGTTCATTTTGTCTGCCATCCAAATCAGCATTATCTTGTATCCTCCTTCATAGGACTTTAAAGAAAGTTTTTTTACAATGTCATGGGCTTCATCAACCCCAATCTGGCCTTGTTTTTTTTCGATTCCAATCAACCGATACCAATCAAAGAGGTTCCCGTATGATTGTTCCTGTATAAATTGTCGCCATTCCTCCATATAATGGTTGCTGACGGCATGGCTTTTGACTTTATCACTGTTGGAAACGGGAAAGGCAAAATGCATATCTGGATGAGAAAGCGAATTGCATTTTATATTGCAAGCTTCGTCTCCATGTGTATTTTCTCCATCAGAATTCCCACAAAGAATATATTGTGCGTATGTTAAGGCCATGGCCAACTTACCACAACCTTCCGGACCCACAAATAACTGGGCATGTGAAATACGCCCCGCGTCAGCACTTAACCGTAAATGATTTTTTATATGCGAAAGGCCTAATATTTCCTGGAACAGCATGGGTCAAAGATAGCAATTTTGACTCTTGTAAAATGAAGCGAAACAACATAGGGAACAAACGATTTTTTTCATAGGACATAAAGCATTTTTTTCGTGTGGTTTACAAATGACATAACCATCACTTAGAGGAAATACAATAATTATTACAGCCTGCAATTTTATACGAACCATAGAAACCTTTACATTTGCCATTCTCTAAAACATCAATAACACATGAATACCATTGACAATTTCAATTTTGAAAACAAGAAGGCACTGATCCGAGTTGACTTTAATGTTCCGATGGATGCTGGTTTTAATGTAACCGACTCCAATAGGATAGAAGCCGCAAAACCTACAATCATTAAGATATTGGAGGATGGTGGCAGTGCTGTATTAATGAGTCATTTAGGCAGACCAAAAGGCGAGCGTAATCCTGATATGTCATTGAGCCACATCTGTGATAAAGTATCTGAAATTATTGGTGTTACGGTGAAATTTGCTTCAGATTGTGTTGGGGAAATACCAGAAAAGGCCATTGCGGAACTAAAAAGAGGTGAAGTGCTGTTATTGGAAAACCTACGGTATCATGCCGAAGAAGAAAAAGGGGACGATGCCTTTGCTGAACAACTAGCCAAACTGGGGGATATATATGTAAATGACGCTTTTGGAACTGCCCATAGGGCACATGCTTCTACTACAATAGTTGCCAAATTCTTTCCCAAAAACAAATGTTTTGGGTATTTGCTGGCCAAGGAAATAGAATCTATTGGAAAGGTAATGCGCACAGGTGAAAAACCAGTGACTGCCATTCTTGGTGGCGCCAAAGTGTCTTCCAAGATTACCATTATTGAAAACATTTTGGATAAGGTAGATCATTTGATAATCGGAGGCGGCATGACCTATACTTTTATTAAGGCAAAGGGAGGACAAGTAGGGGATTCTATTTGTGAAGAAGACAAAATGGATTTAGCTCTGGAAATTTTAAGAAAGGCCAAAGAAAAGGGGGTACAAGTACATATTCCTGTTGATGTATTGGCTGCTGATGCTTTTGATAACGAAGCACAAACAATGTTAGTTGATGTCGACAAAATTCCTGACGGGTGGCAAGGTTTGGATGCAGGGCCCAAAACATTGGAAATCTTTAAAGCCGTTATTCTTAAATCAAGAACTATACTTTGGAACGGACCAATTGGTGTTTTTGAAATGGAGAATTTTTCCAAAGGCACAATTGCAACTGGAAACTTTATAAATGAGGCTACTCAAAATGGGGCATTTTCCTTGGTAGGTGGTGGAGATTCTGTGGCCGCCGTGAAGCAATTTGGCTTTGAGGGCAAAGTAAGTTATGTGTCTACCGGAGGAGGTGCCATGTTAGAGAGTTTGGAGGGTAAAACCTTACCTGGAATAGCTGCAATATTAGAGGATTAAAGACGTTATCGATAAACGGGTAAAAACATGTACCCGTGGACTTTGAAGGGGAAAATTTTATATTTTCGAATTAAAACACGATTTTCGTAGACCCCAGATGACATAAAACACAGATTCATGGTTGGAATAAAGAAGAGATATCTAGGAGTTTTGTTGTTTGTTTTGGCGTTCCCTGCTATGGGTCAACAAATAGATGCCGTTCCAATTGAGGGTGTTAAAATAATTGGGACCGAGGGGCTTCCATCGGACAGCGTTTCCTTGGTTCTTAAAGAGGGACAACAACTCGAAACCATAAACTCATCAACAGGAACAAAGGATAACCCTTTGACTTTCTTCAACGCCAACACCAAGAATAAATATAATCTTAAGGACCACCTGGAGGCTGCAAAATACGATAGCTTATGGTTGAATGAACTTTACAGCAGCGCACCACTTTTTGATACCATTTACAAGGAGATGGCCAATTTAAAAATTGATTCAGTATACCACAATAGCTTGGATACGGAAGTTTTAAAGGAACGATTGGAAAAGCTGAACCAAAAAACCCCTTTTAATATTGCATATAACCCATCGTTGGAAAACGTCATCAAATCCTTCTTAACGCGAAAAAAGGATTTAATGGAGCGTATGCTCACGGTTAGTCAATTTTATTTCCCGATGTTCGAGCAAGAACTCGACAACTATAATCTTCCTTTAGAAATAAAATACTTGGCCATTGTTGAATCTGCATTAAACCCAAGGGCCAAATCCCGCGTAGGGGCAACTGGTCTTTGGCAATTTATGTATTCAACAGGTAAGATGTACGATTTAGATGTAAGTAGTTATGTGGATGAGCGGAGCGATCCAATAAAATCAACCAAGGCAGCTTGTGAATATTTGTCCAAACTATATTCCATATTTGGGGATTGGGATTTGGCATTGGCAGCCTATAATTCTGGCCCTGGGAATGTAAATAAGGCTATAAGAAGATCTGGCGGTTATAAAAATTATTGGAATATTAGGAGAAACCTGCCACGGGAAACAGCTGGATATTTGCCTGCATTTTTGGCAACCATGTATCTTTTTGAATACGCTGAAGAGCATGGTCTAAAATTTAAGAAGGCAGAGCGGTCCTTATTTGAAACGGATACAATACAGGTGAAAAGACTAATAACGTTTGATCAAATATCTGAATTGGTTGGAGTAAGCGTTGAAGAATTAAAAGTGATGAATCCTTCATATAAACTCAATATTATCCCTTATGTTGAAGGAAAGGATTATTCCCTAAGACTTCCAATATCAGAACTAGGTAAATTTGTGGCCAATGAATCTGCCATATATGCACATGTAGAAAAGGAGATCAAGTCCAAGGAAAACCCATTACCCCAACTGGTAAAGGCACAAGATCGTATAAGATATAAGGTACGTAGTGGGGATTATTTAGGTAGGATTGCCAATCGCTATGGAGTACGTGTTAGCGATATTAAGCGTTGGAACGGTCTACGGAGCAATAACCTAAGAGTTGGCCAACGATTGACCATTTTTTCAAGAAGGCCGGTAACCACTGCATCCAAGACCACAACAACTTCCAAAACATCCGCAAACAGGACCGTTACAGATAGATCAAAAGTGCATACAGTTCAGGATGGAGATTCTCTTTGGACAATATCCCGGAAATATCCTGGAATTACTATTGAAAATTTACGAATATGGAACGGTATTAGTGGTAATAACATAAACCCGGGCACAAAATTAAAATTGTGCGATTGCCCATCGTAAATTTACAGCTAATATGAAAAAAGTCTGGACACTATTACTTCTTCTACAGTTAATTGCATCATCCTGCAAGGACGGTGCCAATAAAAATTATGTTCCTGACTCCATTGGAGCCATTAACTCCGTCGCTGTAGTAATGGACAACAAACTTTGGGAAGGCCAGGTTGGGGATAAGGTAAGAGAGCATTTCGCAGGTCCAATGCTGGGACTTACTTGGGATGAACCCTTATTTACCATAAATCATATGCCCGCAAAAGTATTTTCGGGCACCATACGAAATACAAGGTCTGTTTTGTTTGTCCAAAAAGATACTATAAATCTATCCCATATTAAGACGAATGTCTATGCAGGACCACAGAAAGTAGCGGTCATTAAGGGCAATACGGAAGAAGAAATTATGCGGAATCTAGATGCCAAGGCCGATGAAATCATTGCGGCATTTAAATCGCTGGAAATTGAAGAAGCCCAAAAGCGGTTTTTGCGATCGTTGAACAAAGAAAAGGTGTTAGAGGAACGATTTAATATCACCTTAACTATACCATCTATTTATAGGGTTGGTAAGCAAGAAGATAACTTCGTATGGATTGACCGACAGATACAAAGAGGGAATATGAATATTATCGCCTATACGATGCCCTGGGACAGTTTTGATAATGATTCTACTTTTGTAAGGGAGATTGTACGGATGCGTGACTCAATCGGGAAAAAATATATTCCAGGACCCGACGTGGCAGGGAAGATTACTTATATGATGACCGAGAAGGCGTTTGCCCCTTATGTATTTCCCACCGAAATTGCAGGGAACAAGGCAGCTGAAGTAAGGGGAATATGGGAAATAAATGGCTATCCAATGGCTGGTCCATTCATTACATACATTATCAATGATAAAGAGAATAACAGAAAAGTGGTCATAGAGGGTTTTACCTTTGCTCCAGCAACTGAAAAAAGGGATTATATGTTTGAACTGGAGGCTATTCTAAAAACTGTGAAGTTGGGAAAAGCAGCCAAATAAATTAAGGACACATAAAAATTAAAAAAGCGCCCAATTGGGCGCTTTTTTAATTTTGTAGAGGGTATTAGATGATAACGGGGATTTCGTTTATAAGTATCCTTTTAAAGAATCTAAGAATGGGTAGGAATATATTTTACTTCAGTAACAACTGGGCAATAAAAAAC
>CAXMOE010000161.1:5668-6025 GCA_964194835.1 uncultured Flavobacteriaceae bacterium
TGACTATGAGGCCAAGGGTTTGTTGCTAATTTATAGATACTTGTGTTTTTTAGTCAAAGACAAAGCCGGTTGCAATCCTATAAGCAAAAGCGTATAAAACTATTGCCAGCAATCCAAAACAAAACCAAGTAAATGCCTTAAAATATCTTTGGACGATAAAATTTCCTAAATTTCTGAAACCTTCTAAATAGATCTCCTTTATGAGTAATAATTTGTTCATACCTTACAATTTTAATTATACTACAAAGGTCGTGCAGAGGCCATCAAATGCCTTAATTATTGGGGTAAGGTGCTCATATATTCGGCACGTTTGTTTTTCGCTCCATTATCGGTAGAATTATACGATTAATGGCAGGG
>CAXMOE010000162.1:0-5995 GCA_964194835.1 uncultured Flavobacteriaceae bacterium
AATGATGGCAGCTTGTGAAGTGGAAGCACCGGTAACCATGTTTCTAGTATACTCAACATGACCAGGCGTGTCTGCAATTATGTAACTTTTAGTAGGTGT
Organism: uncultured Flavobacteriaceae bacterium; assembly: GCA_964194835.1. Taxonomy (GTDB): domain Bacteria; phylum Bacteroidota; class Bacteroidia; order Flavobacteriales; family Flavobacteriaceae; genus CAXMOE01. Next base: position 100 of record CAXMOE010000162.1, read on the forward strand.
CGAAAAATAGATATGTGCTACATCTATAGTGATACCTTGCTCCCGCTCTGCTACCAATCCGTCCGTTGCCAAAGAAAAATCCAAATAATCATACCCCTTTTGTTTACTTGTTTTTTCGATTGCTTCCAATTTGTCGGTGGTCAATGATTTTGTATCGTAAAGAATTCTCCCAATTAGGGTGCTCTTTCCATCATCGACACTTCCTGCTGTTGCAATTTTTAATACTTCCATGGGCTTTTCCCTAGCCTTCTCCTCGAGAGACGGCACTACTGGGCGTTTATTAAATGTTCTTAACTGTTTTATTAAAGTGTTCAATAGGAGTATGCGTATTTACCTATTGAAATAATGATCTTAGAAATAACCTTGTTGTTTCCGTTTTTCCATTGCGGCCTCTGAACGTTTATCATCTATACGGGCTCCCCTTTCTGAAATCGTTGATTCCCTAATTTCCTGAACCACGGTTGCAATATCAGAAGCTTCTGAAAGCACTGCTGCGGTACAACTCATATCGCCAACCGTTCTAAACCGAACCACCTTTTCCAAGACCTCTTCATTCTCCTCTTGAAAAACAAAATCTGAATGCGACCAAATCAATCCGTCCCTTAAAAATATTTTTCTTTTATGGGCGAAATAAATAGATGGAATCTCAATTTTTTCCTTTTCTATATAGGACCAAACATCTAGCTCGGTCCAATTGGAAATTGGAAAAACTCGAACATTCTGACCTAATTCGATAGCTCCATTAAGCATATCGAATAGTTCTGGTCTTTGGCTTTTTTCATCCCATTGCCCAAAATCATCTCGAACGGAAAATATACGCTCCTTGGCTCTGGCTTTTTCTTCATCACGCCTAGCCCCTCCGATACATGCATCGAATTTAAATTCCTCAATAGCATCTAAAAGCGTAGTAGTTTGTAAAGCATTTCTACTGGAATATCTCCCTGATTCCTCTTTTACCTTTCCTTGATCTATGGATTCTTGAACGTTTCTTATAATCAATTCCAATCCTAGTTCTTTAACCAATCTATCCCTAAATTCTATAGTTTCGGGAAAATTATGGCCAGTATCTATATGCATCAATGGAAATGGAATTTTCGCTGGGTAGAAGGCTTTTTGTGCCAATCGTACCAAGGTTATCGAATCCTTTCCTCCAGAAAATAATAAAACTGGCTTTTCAAATTGAGCCGCTACTTCCCTGAAGATGTAAATAGCCTCATTTTCCAATGCATTAATATGGGATGTATCTTTCATTTGTTTAATTTTTAAGTATGTAAACCACACTCTCTGTTATCCAATACTTTTGTTGGGTCAAAATACTTATGTTCATTAGGTAAATTTTTTTTCTTTAAATATGCATCCAATTGGGTATCGGTCCAATGATGGAATGGACTAACTTTAAGAACCCCATCTTTACTTAAACTTAAAATATCCAATGTATCGCGTAAGGCGGTTTGCCCTTTTCTTAGATTTGTAAACCACACATCAGGTCGGTGCTCGGCCATGGCCCTTTTAAAAGGTTCCAATTTAACCTGTTCCGTAAACTCGGCATGTCTTGGATCGTCTATTCCAGGTATTCCCATTACGGCATCTCGGTGTGACGTCGTCTGTTTAGGCACATATAGTTTAATATTCAAGCCCAATTTCGAGATTAAATCCTCGGCATGTTTATAGGTGTTTGGGGTATTGTATCCTGTATCGCACCAAATAACAGGAATTTCTTTATTAACATCTGCTACCGCATATAATATTGCAACTTCATAAGGCCTAAAATTAGTGGTAACCACTGCTTTATTTGCATATTTAAAAGCCCATGAAATAATCTCTCCAGGTGGAATACCCTTAAACTGGGCATTGAGATCTTTGATTTGTTGTTCTGTAAAATTCATATTGCTCATCCTTATTGATACATTAAACCTTTTTGACGAAAGCGTTACACCTTATTTGCCCCAATTGATTCTGTTCCAGATTCGTTCATGGAAGAAATACAAAGCCATTTTTGTAAACAGCTCAACAATACCTATAGAAAATGCTACTGTTAATGCTCCTGTCACTACCCAAGATATTAGAATAGTATCCAAGGTTCCAATAATCCTCCAGCTAATGGATTTAGCAATACTCCTTTTCGGCCGCTCTGCTTTTTTATCCGTTCTATAGGAATGGTTAGCAGTTTGCTTATCTAAAATTAATTGGTCTGCAATCATAAAAACTAGTTTAATTCTATTACCCTATGGATTTAATAGGATTAACAAAAGTAAAATTATTTCAACATGTAGGACGTTAAAGTTTCATTAATATTGAATTTACCCTATCGATTTAGTAGATTAATGGCAAATAGGTTGAATATTTAAGAATTGTATCAAGATTATTTAAAGTATTTGCGGATTCCGAATTAAGAAATTAGGTCTTTTAATGTGGTGTTCCGATAGACCTCCAAAGCACTATCCCTAACTTGAATCATTAAATTATGAACAGCACATGCATTCTCATCAGGACAATCATCACATTTTTCATAAAAATTCAGACTAACGCAAGGCACCATGGAAATAGGTCCTTCCAATACACGTATCACTGAGGTCATTGGTATTTCGGATGGTTCCTTAATGAGATAATATCCACCTCCTTTTCCCTTCTTGGAAGCTAAAAATCCTGTCTTTCGCAAAGACAACAAAATACTTTCCAAAAATTTCTGGGAAATATGTTCGTGCTCTGCTATTTCAGAAATTGGTACAGGATTCCTATGTTTTTGGACAGCCAAAAAAGTAAGTGCCTTTAACCCATATTTTGTCTTTTTGGAAAGCATATAACGAATATAGGTAAAATTGAAATACCCGAAAATTACTATGTTTTGTCCAACGCCTGGCGGATATCTTCAATAATATCCTCAATATGTTCCAATCCAACCGATACCCTAACCATCCCATTGGTTATACCAACAGCCAGCCGTTCCTCAGGTGACAATTTGCTATGTGTGGTCGATGCTGGGTGGGTAACAATACTTCTGGAATCACCTAAATTGGCCGATAGGGACAACAACTTAATCGAATCAAAAAATTCTTGCCCAGCCTTTAGCCCTCCTTTTACTTCAAAAGCCACGACACATCCTCCTGCTTTCATTTGCTTTTTCGCGAGTTCATATTGTGGATGAGATTTTAAGAAAGGGTATTTTACCCATTCCACTTTAGGATAGGTTTCTAAAAATTCAGCCAATTTTAATGCATTTTCACAATGTTTATCAACCCGTAAGGATAATGTCTCCAAGCTTTTAGACAATACCCAGGCATTAAATGGGGATAGTGTTGGCCCAGTTATTCGTGAAAATCTATATATTTTTTCAACAAGTTCCTTGTTCCCAACTGTTATCCCAGCCATTACCCTACCTTGGCCATCGATAAGCTTGGTACCGGAATGAATTACCAAATCGGCACCATATTTTATAGGTTGTTGCAGATATGGTGAAGCAAAACAATTATCAATCACCAGGATCAGGTTGTGCTTTTTAGCGATTTTCCCCAAGGCTTCCAAATCCAAAATATCCACTCCAGGATTAGTGGGTGATTCTGCATATAGTATTTTGGTGTTAGGAGTAATAAGATTTTCTATTGTGCCCAGTTCATCAATTTTAAAATAGCTTGTATTGATGTTCCATTTTGGCAAGTATTGAGTAAATAGGGAATGGGTTGAACCAAAAATACTTCGCGCAGAAACAATATGGTCCCCGCTATCCAACAAGGCTGCAAAGGTTGAAAAAACAGCGGCCATTCCCGAAGCAAACGCAAACCCATTTTCGGCTCCCTCCATTTTGCAAACCTTTGCTATAAATTCGGATGAATTGGGATTGGAATATCTGGAATAAATATTCCTTTCCTTTTCCTCAGCAAAAGAGGCACGCATATCCTCTGCATCTTCAAACACAAAACTTGAGGTAAGATATATTGGACTTGAATGTTCCAAGAATTGGGAACGTTCTATTTGGGTTCGTACTGCTTCTGTTTCAAAACGGTGTTTTTTTTCCATGCTCAAATTTTTTCAGCAATTCTTAGAATATCCCTAAATACCCCCCTTGCAGTTACTGCAGCTCCTGCTCCAGCACCTTGAATCACCAATGGATGTTCTCCATATGATTCTGTATAAATTTCAATAATCGAATCAGAACCCTTAACCTGTCCTAATGCACTTTCTTTGGGAACAGAAATTAATTTTACCTCCAAGATACCTTTTTCTTTTTGCAGATTTCCATGCAAATCCCCTACATATCTCAGAACATGATTCGGTTTTTGAAGCTGCTTTGTTTCTTTAAATGTTTCATCCAATACTTCCAAATTATTTAAAAATTCATCCACACTACCATTTTGAAGTATTTTAGGGATTAAATTTTGAATTTTAATATCTGAAATTTCATTTCTTAAGTCCAGCTCCCTTGCTAAAATCAATAATTTACGCCCAACATCGTTCCCTGACAGATCCTCGCGTGGATCTGGCTCTGTAAAGCCGTTATGCATCGCTTCCTTAAGAACGTTTGAAAAGGGGGCATCTGTCTCGGAAAGCGTATTGAAAATATAACTCAACGATCCCGAAAAAACTCCCTTGATCCGTGTAATGTTCTCACCGGACAAATGTAATAGCTTTATGGTATCTATTAAAGGCAGACCTGCTCCCACATTGGTCTCGTACATGTATTGCTTATCATGCTTTATTAATTCTTCCCTAAGGAGCTGATAATAATTAAATCCAAGCGTATTTGCAATTTTATTGGAGGACACCAAGTCAAACCCATTTTCCACAAAACCAAAGTAATTGGCCACAAATTCCTCGCTGGCTGTGTTATCAACGACAATCAGATTTTCCAAATGATGCTGTTTAGCAAAGTCATAAATATCTTCAATCGTATAGGAGACTCCTTTTTCCTCAATGACAGATTCCCAGCTTTTACATATTCCTTTTTCGTTTAAAAGAACCTTTTTGGAATTCGCTACCGCAAAAACATTCAAATGAATCCCTTTTCGTTGTTCTATGCTAGTGGAAGATTTCAGAATCTGATCTACCAATGTACCTCCAACATTACCATGGCCAAAGATGGCTAAATTAATTTTTTTACTAATCCCAAAAATCTGTCCATGCATTACGTTCAAGGCTTTATGCAGCATTGATTTTTTAACCACCAAGCTTACATTTTTACCCGAAACAGTGTTGTTGAACAACAGGGGAACAACTTGGTTCTTAATAAGTGCATTATAGGGTTTATGAAAACTCCCCAAGTCCTGACCCACTATGGAAATAACCGAAACATCTTCGACCACAACAATCATATTCATGTCCTTGGAATGAAAATCAAGTTCAAATTCTTTCTCTAGAGCAGCCTTGGCGTTCAAAGCATTATCTGCATCTACAACTAAACCTATTCCTCTTTCGGAAGATCCTTGCGATATTATACTGACACTGATGTTACTATCACCCAAAGATTTAAATATCCGGGCATCGACCCCTACTTTTCCCAGCAATCCCCTACCTTCTAAATTAATAAGCGCCACATTCTCAATAACAGATAAGGACTTAATACCTTCCTTGCTCGTTTTAGCACTAATCAGCGTACCCTCACTATCATCGTTGAAAGTATTGAGAATTCGCAAGGGAATATTTTTTTCTATTAATGGGATAATGGTCTTCGCATGCAACACCGTAGCACCAAAATTGGCCAATTCATTGGCCTCACTATAGGATAAATTTGAGATTTTTCTGGCATCTGGAACAAGATCAGGATTTGCCGTAAAAACACCATCTACATGGGTGTAATTCTGAAGTTCATCTGCATCCAAAAAGTTAGCTATTAAGGCTGCAGTATAATTACTGCCATTTCTTCCTAAGGTAGTAGTTTCATTTTTTCTGTTCGAAGCAATAA
>CAXMOE010000163.1:0-302 GCA_964194835.1 uncultured Flavobacteriaceae bacterium
CTATTAATATCCAATAATTTAAATGTAAAATTATCCGTTATCTGATAGGGTAGATCATAATGAAAGTTATAGGAATATGGTGTTTTAATGTTAATATTGGCAGTCATCTCCCTTATCCATTCAAGAACCTCATTGTGTGTGCTGCCATCCAATCTGTAGGAAGTACATGAGCCTTCTGAATTCCATTCCAGTGTAAAGTTGTTGTAATTCAGCGATAAGGTATCTCCCGCATTATTCAATGATCTTGAATTCATACGCCCATTTTCAATCGAAAACCCAAGATTGGTATGACTATCGTCTTC
>CAXMOE010000163.1:312-5899 GCA_964194835.1 uncultured Flavobacteriaceae bacterium
GGAGCCGCCAAATATTTGGCGGCTAAATGCATCATTTTTTCCATGGCATCTATTTTCTTATGTTAGCGTTTGTGCTCTGGACTATTAAATCCTGCCCTACATCCTGCTTCCCATTCATCAGGAAGATTTCCATGTGCCGGAAAACCACCGTTATCCTTTAACATGCGCGCCATATGCATGCAGTTCCAAGCAAGAAATGTGGTGTTTCTGTTTGTGAAATCATTCTCTAATCCACCCGATCCCTCATCCATATATGAAGGTCCTGGTCCGGCTTCGCCCATCCAACCAGCATCGGCCTGGGGAGGGACGGTATATCCAATATGGGAGAGTGAAAAAAGAATACTCATGGCACAGTGTTTTACACCATCCTCGTTACCAGTGATCAATGTAGCCCCTACCTTACCATAGTCCCTATATTGGCCTTTTTTATTGAACATGTGGGTATAACCATAGGTGCGTTCCAGCACTCTATTACATACTGAGGACTTTTCTCCCAACCAAACGGAGGTGCAGAGAATCATTATATCACAGGCGTCGATTTCTTTTTGAATTATTGGCCAATCATCTTTATCCCATTCTGGAGTTTTCGACATATCGAGTCCCAGTCCCGCTGGTATCTCGTAGTCTACTGGACGGATAACCTTTGTGGTCACCCCATTAGCTTCAAAAACGTTTTGTGCAACTCTGATAAGTCCCTCGGTGTGGGACAATACCGGGGTCCGGTTAAGAGTGCAATTCAAAAACAGAACTTTTAGGTCATCGTATTTGGCAGGTGCATTGGAACACTGGTGTTCCGTCATTTTTTTTAATTGTTGTGACATAATAAAAGTTTAATAATTAATTAATTTGTTTTTTTGAAATAGAAAGGTATTCTGTGCTATAATTAAAAAAGTCATCCTTGCGTAACTTACTTAAAATATTGCTCACTGTTTGCCGGGAGGTGTTGGTAAGATGAGCGATGTCTTTATGTGATAGTAGGTTTTTGGCAACAATTCTGCCCTCTTTTTCTTCACCAAATTCATTTATATAATCTTCAATAAAATCAGCGATTCGAGCAGCACTGTCTTTGTACAGTAAATTTTGAAGGCTACGTTCTAATTTTTTTATCCGCATGCCATAAATTTTAAGGACTTCGTTTTTGAGGGATTTATGCTCTTCCATGAGTTCTTCCATCATTTCTGCTTCAATATAACATATGATACAGTCTTCCAGTGCAATGGCCTGTTCTTCAGCTGCTGATTTTTTATCATAAAGGGAAAGTTCCCCAAAAACGTTGCCTTTTTTTACCAGATATTTTACAGTCGAATTGAGGGTGTCTGTAATCTTTACGGTCCCCTTCTTCAGAAAAAATACACTTTTTTTGTCGCGCTTTCCAGTTTCAATGGTATTGCCTTTGTTTATATATTCCATTTCCAAGATCTCGCACATCTCCCGCATTCTAGACATGCCGAGTTTGTTAAATAGATTAAAGTCCTCTAAAAACCAGTATTTGGTTAAAGTGTTCAATTTATTTTGATTGTTTATTTTCGATACTAAAACTACAGAATTCTGTTCCTTCCTGAACACATTGAATTTGTAAGACTTACTTTAAACGACAATTTTCGGATAAAAGCAAGAGATTGGATGATGAAATAATTCTTGAAAAATAAAACGAATCCTTCACCCATGTCACGATTTTCACCGGGTCATGTTGTGTTTTTGGCCCTTCCTATAATCAGGAAAGTACTAATCCGCCATTTGCTTCCTGCTCCTTAAATTTTTTGACTAGTTCTAAAGCATCTGGAATAACATCACTACATAAAACAATGAGTGATCCTTTTACGGCATTTTTTACCGCATAGGTAATGGCTTCTTTTTCAGAGGGGATAATAGTTGTTTTCTTATTTGGATCTTTCATTTTTATACCGTCATGCAGCATATTAATAAGCTCTTCCTCCGATTTGCCACGCAATTGTTTGTCTTGACGAATAATAACTTCATCAAACATTTCCGCTGCGATACTTCCCATTTCATTGTTGTCCTCTACACGCCTGTCTCCGATTCCAGCAATAATGCCCACCTTAACCGTTGCTTCCAAGGAATCAGTGAAATTTTGAAGTGCTCTCATTCCAGCAGGATTGTGTGCATAATCTAAAAGAATACTAAAATCATTGAACTTAAATAAATTTAAGCGGCCCGGTGTTTGTGAAGCTGACGGAATAAATGTTTCCAGCGCAGCCTTCATGTCCTCTATACTTATTCCTTGAACATTGGCAGCAATGATTGCCGGTAAAACGTTTTGTATCATAAAGGTTGCTTTTCCGCCATAGGTCAATGGAATATCTTCCGCTTTCATTATTCGCATTTTCCATTCACCTCTACAAATGGTAACATATCCATTTTCATAAATAGCAGTAATTCCTCCTATGCGTTGCAAAGCTTTTATTCGAGGATTGTTTTCATCCATTGAAAACAGGGCAACATTACATTCTAAGCCACGCCTCATATTATAGACCAAATCATCGTCAGCATTAAGGATAGCATGTCCATCTGGTAATACTGTTTCCGGAATAACTCCTTTTACTTTGGCCAATTGTTCCACGGTATGTATTCCTTTTAAACCTAAATGATCTGCAGTTACGTTGGTAACGATACCAATATCACAATTTTTAAATCCAAGTCCGGCGCGTAGTAATCCACCTCTGGCGCATTCCAAAATCGCACAGGTAACTGTTGGGTCCTTTAAAACAAATTCTGTACTGGCCGGGCCCGTACAATCCCCGGTCATTAATAATCTGTTTTGAATATAAACACCATCGCTGGTGGTATAACCCACACGATGCCCAATCATTTTAAACATATGGGCGATTAACCGTGTAGTGGTAGTTTTTCCGTTGGTTCCCGTAACAGAAATTATGGGAATTCTTCCTGTATTGCCTTGGGGAAATAATTTATCGATGACCGGGGCCGCTACATTTCTTGGCAAGCCTTCGGTTGGTGCAAGATGCATTCTAAACCCAGGGCCTGCATTTACCTCCAGGACAGCTCCTCCTGTTTCTGATAAGGGTTGGGTGATATCGGTGGTCATAACATCAATACCACAGATATCCAAATCAATAATCTTCGAAATACGCTCTGCCATGGCCACATTTGCAGGATGCACGATATCGGTAATATCCTCAGCAGTACCCCCAGTACTTAAATTGGCGGTATCTTTTAAAATAAGTTTTTCACCTTCTTTTAGAACGGTGTCCAATACATAACTTTTTGCCTTAATAATGCTTTTTGTTAGATCGTTTACCGTAATTTGTGTCAGTACTTTCTCATGCCCATAACCTCTTCGTGGGTCTTTGTTGACCTCATCTATCAGTTCTTGGATAGTAGATTTTCCATTCCCGATCACATGTGCTGGTGTACGCTTAGCACCGGCAACCAATCTGTTGTTAATGACCAATAATCTGTAATCTTCACCAATAATATATTTTTCAACTATTACAGCACTCGATACTTCCTTGGCAGCATGAAAGGCCTCAACCGCATCTTCATACTTATTGATATCCACTGTAATTCCTCTCCCATGATTTCCGCCAACAGGTTTGATCACCAATGGATAACCTACATACCTGCATGCTTCTTCAAGACTTCTTTCCCTCCGAATGATGTCGCCTCGGGGTACCTCAACTTCCGCTTGTTCCAATAAATATTTAGTGTCCTCTTTATCACAGGCCAATTCAACACCAATGCTACTTGTTTCACTGGTCACTGTTGCCTGGATTCGCTTTTGATTTGCTCCGTAACCCAACTGACATAGGGAGTATTTATTTAACCGTATCCACGGAATACCCCTTGACTCTGCCTCTTCAACTATAGAACCAGTACTTGGCCCTAAGCGTTCATCTTCACGAATTTCGCGCATTTGCTGAATATCGTCGGCCATGTCATACTCTTCCCCTTTTATCAATGCCTCACAAATGTGTACGGCAGCTTTTGCTGCATATCTACCCACTTTTTCTTCCATATAGGCAAATACCACATTGTAAACTCCATGTTCGCCATAACCTCTTGTTCTTCCAAAACCAACATCCATTCCAGCCAAGGTTTGTATTTCAAGGGCAATATGTTCTATGATATGGCCCATCCATGTGCCTTCTTCAACACGTTGAAAAAAGCCGCCAGCGGTGCCAACAGAACAACGGTGCTCGTACATAGTGGGAAACATGGTTTCCAGCCGTTCTTTAAACCCATCAATTTTATTGGAAGGAGATTCTTCCATTTCTTGAAGATCGAGAACCATTACAATGAGTTTATGGCGGCGTATAGACCAGTAATTTGGACCTCGCATGGCGTTAATGCTTACTATTTCCATGTTAATTAGCTTTAGTTATTAAGAGCGAAAGATTATAAATATATGCATTTTTCAATGAAATATTTAGTTTATTTTTACGCAATACAAACTATTTAGGCAGATTAAATGCAGTTGATAAAAGGTACATTAATTCCAATTGGAGGAAACGAGGATAAAGGCGTAGACAAACATGAAAAGTATACGCTCGAATTCATAGACGAAGGAATATTGTCACGTGTTGTGGCAGAGGCCGGTGGGGTTAATGCCAAGGTTGTAGTTATTCCTACAGCTTCCAGTATACCGGTGGAATTAGGGGAAAATTATACCAAGGCTTTTAAGAAATTAGGTTGCAAAGAAGTGCATGTTCTGGACATTAGAACTAAGGAAGATTCAGAATCACCGGAATCTATTGCTATGATACATAATGCCAATTGCATTATGTTTACCGGGGGTAACCAATCTAAGATCATCGACATAATCGGTGGCAGTTCTATTCATAAAATTATGATGGATCGTTATCATAATGAAAAGGGCTTTGTAATCGCAGGGACCAGTGCCGGAGCTATGGTAATGGCAAAAGAAATGATTGCCGGTGGAAGCAGTACGGAGGCTTTTGTTAAGGGAGCAGTAATGATGTACGCCGGATTAGGATTTATTCCTGAGTTGGTCATTGATACGCATTTTATTCAAAGAGGACGCTTTGGAAGGCAATCGGAAGCAGTATCTAAATTCCCTGAGCTTTTAGGAATTGGATTAGCCGAGGACACGGGACTAGTTGTAAAAGAGGGTAATGTATTTGAAGTGATAGGCTCTGGAATGATCATCGTCTTTGATGGCAGAAATCTTTTACATAACAATGAAAAAATATTAGAAGAAGGTACTCCGATGACCATGACCAATTTAGTGGTTCACGTACTATCTAACGGAGATCGATTTAACATAGGAACCAGGGAGGTAAAAGTGCTGCCCATTGAATCCCCCTTCGTCTAATAATGGTTCCAATTGGTGGATACTTAGTTGTAAATAGAAATTTCTTCTTTTCCGTCTGAAGATTTTTGTGCTCTATACATGCCTTCGGTATTAAAGGGCATTGATATATTGCCTTTTGTGTCCACCGCTATTAAACCCCCGTCTCCACCAATTTCCAACATTCTTTTATCAATAACTTCATGGGCTGCAGTTTCAAGGCTCATTTGTTTGTGTTCCATTAAACAGGCCACATCATAGGCTACCACCCCTTTGATGAAAAATTCACCACTACCG
>CAXMOE010000164.1:0-5872 GCA_964194835.1 uncultured Flavobacteriaceae bacterium
AAATAATCGGTCATGGACTTTTTAGGTGCTGCCAGTCCAACGTGTACGTCAGAATTGAACAGTAGTACCTTTCTGCTCTCCAGGAAATCATCCTCTGCTTTTACATCAAATCCAATGAGCAACCTGGATTTAATATTGTGTTCCACTGCAGCTTTTGGGGAAATATCCCTTGTCTCACCTACTTCTTTGACCATAGTAGGTCGATGCAGATGGTACATCAGAGAAGACATTCCATCAAAGCCTATGGTTCCGAACAATTGTTCATAGTGTAAACCACCGTCTTCTTTTTTAAAAATGGTATGTCTTTTAGGGGGTATTTTACCCAGTTTATGGTATAATGGCATGCTTTTCCTTTTGAATATTGTCCAATAAAATTACGACAATTTAAAGGTTTATTAAAATTACAGCAGATAAATAAGATGTGGTTGTCTATAACAAGAATTTGTGGCTCAATCTGGGTTGCCACCAACAAAAAAAGCCTCCCATATCCTGATACCTATCAGAAGGAAAGCCTTTCATTGGTAAGTACCAAACAATGTTCAGTAACTTTAACCATTGTCCCAATCCCAATAATTATCGGAAATATTGAGACACAACACAACACTGCAAATATAGGAAAGCATTTTAACTTAATATCTTTTCTTAACACTTATATAACCTTCAAAGCACTGGTTTAAAGCTCAAAATCAAAACCAGATTCCTCCAACTTTTTATACTTCTCATCATCGAATTGGTATAGAAAAGCTCCTTTTTTGGATGTGGTTTTATCTTTTTCATCCAATTTTGTAAGAAGACCAAAGGAAAGTAGTTTTTTTCTAAAGTTCCGGTCATCCAATTTTCGCCCATAAATGGCTTCATAAAGGATTTGAAGTTGTGGAATGGTAAACTTATCAGGTAGCATATGAAACCCAATGGGTCTGTGCCTTGCTTTTTCCCTTAATTCCTTCAAGGCATCGGCAACCATAATGTGGTGGTCCAACACCAATTCCGGTAACTCGTCAAAAGCAAACCATTTTGCCCCGTGCATTTCCACCTGTCCTGTATCGTAACCATTTTTCCGAATCAATGCATACTGTGCAATGGATATACACCGGGCACCAGAATCCCTATCCACATTACTATAGACCTTAAATTCATTCAAAAATATGTTCTCGAGTCCTGTAAATTGTTGCAATACCCTTCTCGCCGCATATGTAACACTTTCGTCCTCATTTACAAAACTCCCAATGAGCGACCAAAACCCAGCGAAGGGATCAATCCTTCTTTTAAAAACCAATAACTTTAATATTCCCTCATCAATTCCAAAAACAATACAATCCGTAGCGACCAATATTTTTCTTTGTTCACTATAAGCCTGTCCTTTTTTTAATGTTCTTTTCGTCATTAAATATTGCTATTAGATTCGAATAAACGTACAATTTACATTAATATAGCCACAATTCAAAATAGGATCAATAAATCCACAAAACAACTTTTAATTGATATGAGTATCATTAAAAATACCTACGATAAAAACCTAAAAAAAAGGGACGTGATGTAACCATTTTCGCATTCGTCGAAAATCCATACGCATAGTCGTAAAATGTAATTCCATAACATTATCCATATTATTTTACACGCTGTTTGCTCCCCAATGCAACAAAATAACCTATGAGAATAAAACTGCTTTTTACTATATTCTTGGCCTTAATCATCTCGTCCTGTACCTCAGATGAAAACGAGGAGATTATCATAATTGATTCCTACCGAGTATCTGGCCATATAATTGACGCTGAAAATAATCCGGTATCCGCTGTACAAATGTTTTACGGTGCCAATGATTACACTTTAAGTGATTCCGATGGGAACTGGGAAATTCCCAATTTAATTGGACGGGTATATATTACGCCAAAAAAAACAGATCATTCTTTTGATCACTCACAAATAGAAGTTTTCAAAAACGAAAATAATATTATCATAGTTGCCACTCCAACCGAGGAAACGGAAATAATCACGGAAATATGGGAAGAATCCGCAACTTGGTTGCAAAACATGCAACTGTCCAATGGTTTATTGGAAAGCTCCGAAAACACCATTTTTGTATCCCTTTATGACAATTCCCTGGCATCTTTGGTCTTTATCAAAAATGGTGAATTGCAACGTGCAGAACAGATATTTGATTTTTTTAATGATAAGATTGAAACAGAGCTACTACAGGGAAATGGTGGATTTTACCAATTTAGGAACAGGGATGGAGAAAATGGCAGTCGAACTTGGATGGGCGACAACGCGTGGCTATTAATTGCTCTTAATCATTATCATAAAGCATCCGGAAACCAAAAATATGACCGATTGGCAAGTGAACTTGAAATCTGGTTGCGTTCGCTACAAGATAATACTGGAGGCTTATTTGGTGGTTACAACGAAAACGGAACCCAGATTCCAAAAGTTACGGAAGGTATTATTACCGCATTTAACGCGGTTGAGTGCTATGACAATTTTCATAAGAATGTATTAAGTTATTTAAAAGAGCAACGTTGGGACGATAATGAAAAAATCTTAGTGGCATGGCCGGAAAACCCAGCCTATAACCATGCACTAGATCTTCATTCGTTAGCTTATGTAGTTTTTAAGGACTTCCCTGAGAGTGTACTGCAAAATGCCGATCGTTATCTCAACACCCAAATGGCCTCCGTTAGTGGAGAACAAATTACCGGCTATTGTTTTGATGAAGATAAAGACGTAATATGGTTGGAAGGTACTGTACAAATGGCTGTTGCCTTTATCTATGCAAATAGGGTTATCGAAGCCAATACACTCTTGGCCGAATTGGAAAAAACCATGATTGCCAGTACTATATCGGAGAATTCAATGGGAATTCCATATAGCTCAAACTATGGAACCAGTTTCGGAGCAGACTTATTATGGGACCATGCAGATATTACTCCTGCAATTTCTTCAACTACTTGGTACTTGTTTGCCAAACTAACCTTTAACCCCCTTGAATTAGGTAGTAACAAAAACATCCCTGATTCTGATAAGTTTTGGATTCAATCTCTTTAAGATCAATTTATTTCTGTGACCAATGTTCAACTATCCTGATTAATCTGTGAACACATATCAATAATCTTCCTTCATCCAGTCATAAGGTGCTCTTCTCATCCAAAGTCCCCTTGTAAAATCGGGGAAATCTTGAGGCTCCCCATTATTTTCGATCGACAGTTCGGAAAGAGGGGTGATAGCGCTCCAAGCTGCAGCATCGTAAGCATCCAAAGGAGGTGCTGTATTTAATTTGGCCGATTCCACAAAAGAATTTAGGACAAAGAAGTCCATTCCGCCGTGTCCAGCATCCAACGCATACTCGCCATATTTCTTCCATAGAGGATGGTCATATTGCTGTAACCATTCATCGGCCACATCCCATTTATGGGGTTCAGATTTTCCATCCACATATATTCTATTGCCATCTACTTCCCACAGACCATTTGCCCCCTGTACTCTAAATCCCAAGGAGTAGGGTCGTGGCAAATTACAGTCATGGGTAACAATGATGGTTTCTCCATTTGCGGTTTTTAGGGTAGATGTTATTACGTCGCCCTGCTTAAACTTCACTTTGGCATTGGGATGATCTTCACCGCCATTGGCAACAACATAGTTATGCAATCCAATCGATTTTGTACTGCTTGATGTCATGGAAACAAACCGATTTCCTCGATTGATATCCGCCATAACTGCAATGGGGCCTACTCCATGCGTAGGATACACATCGGCATTTCGTTTAACGGAATGATACGTTCTCCATTTCGATTCGGAAATTCCCTTTTCGCCAAATTCCACCCCTTTTCCAAAAGCATCCTTTCCATCGTTGAACTTTACATGCCTCAGGTCGTGTTGGTAACCACATCTAAAATGTACCAATTCACCAAAAACATTTTGCTTTACCATGTTCAGCACAGCCAAAATATCCCTACGGTAATTTACGTTTTCCAAGATCATCATGTGGGTACCGGTCTTTTCGTGTGTGTTTACCAAGTCCCAACATTCTTCCATGGTATTTGCAGCAGAAACCTCAACTCCAGCATATTTACCGGCCAACATTGCATCTACCGTCATTCGTGTATGCCATAGCCAAGGAGTAGCTATGATTACTGCATCTACATCCGTTAGTTCCAACAAATTCCGATAATCATAATCGGTATTTCCAAAAACTTTGGGAGCTTTGCCTCCTGCTTTTGAAATTAGATCTTTGGCGATACCTATCCGGGAAGGATCAACATCACAGATAGCCGTTACATTTACATCCTTTCGCAACAACAGATTCTCTAAGTGATTTGTTCCTCGTAATCCTGCACCGATCAAACCTACATTTAATTTATCATTTTCGCTTGCATTAAATACCCCGTAGGTAAAGCTAGGGGCAATAATGGTAGTTGCCCCTAAAATTGAGGTCTTCTTTATAAATTTTCTCCTAGAATTCATAAGGCTTAAATTAATGAAATCTTTCGGAATCGTTTCTTTTTTTTATGCTTATTTTAATTCTTTGTGTCCAAAAATTAATTTTTGGACACAAAGACGTATTTTTGCCGAATTAAATTACTTTTCATGACCTTACTATTAATGGCCGCAGGAAGCGGTAGCCGATATGGCAAACTAAAACAATTTGACGGACTTGGCCCTGGGGAAGAATTCCTTATGGAGTTTAGCATCTACGATGCAATCGAGAATGGCTTTGACCATATTGTTATTGTTACCCGAAAAGACAATATCGAATTTTTAGAGGAATATCTTTCCCATAGATTACCTAATCATATTAAATTGGATGTAATTTCCCAAGAGTTGACAGATATTCCAGAGGGATCCAATTTTTCTGGAGAACGGCAAAAACCTTGGGGTACAGCCCATGCCGTATGGTCTGCCAGAAATGTCATTAAAGACCCATTTGTGGTGATTAATGCGGACGATTATTATGGTAAACCCGCATATGAAAGGGCAGCTCAATTTATGAAGGAAGACCCGGATGGGAATGCTTATGGCCTGGTTGCCTATACTTTAAGTGACACCCTCTCCGAACACGGCTCTGTATCGAGAGGGGTTTGCAAACTTAACAACAGCAAGTTGATCTCAGTAAAGGAACATACTAAACTTCAGCAACAAAACGACAAGGTGATAGATTTGGATTCTGGAAATGAATTTAGGGGTGACGAATTGGTTAGCATGAATTTTTGGGTGTGCAGACCGTCACTTTTTAAAAGTATCGAAGACGATTTAAGAACATTCCTAAAAAACGACGAAAATATTGTAAAAGGTGAAATATACTTGCCATTCGTAATCCAAGAAATGCTTCAAACACAGAAAGTGGAGGTTGAAGTTATCCCATCTGGAGGGGAATGGTTTGGGGTAACCTATGCCAGTGATAAGGAAAAGGCGGTATCAGATTTAATGGAAATGACGGAACAGGGCAAATACGTCTCTCCTTTATGGCAATAGAGCGGCAACATCAAAGGTAAATAAGGGGTGCAAAACAATGAACTGATTACCATTATCAAGAAGTTTTCCATTGAAGGGAAAGACTTTCAGTTTCATCCGATAGTCAATGGACTTATCAACGACACCTTTCTGGTCTTGGAACAAAACACACCTCTCTATATCCTTCAGCGTATTAACCAAGATGTTTTCAAAGATATGGAAGGCCTTATGGGCAACATCCAAACCGCTTTGAATTATCTAAATGATGCGGATTATAGCCCTATTACCCTATCAAAAACCTCATCTGGCAAAAGCTACTTCCAACATAAGGGACAAGGGAATTGGCGTTTAATGAACTATATTGGTCAAAGTACTACCTATAACATCTCTACCGACCCTAAGATAGCATATGAAGCCGGCCGAATCC
>CAXMOE010000165.1:0-5867 GCA_964194835.1 uncultured Flavobacteriaceae bacterium
TTGTGACAATAAAGCCGATGAAAAAAGAAAAAAGAAAAAGAAAAGGAAATTCTTCATTTAAATTTGAATCTGCAGGATGAGACTACCATCTAATAATATACCATTAAAATAAAAGCTTCGTCAACTCTTGGTCGGCGAAGCTAATATACCTTTACAAAATGATTATCCTTATTTATATAACACTTTCTTAACAGCCTTGACAACGTCATTATGATTCGGCAACCACTCCGCCAGCAATACCGGTGAGTACGGAGCAGGAGTGTCAGCAGTATTCAATTTTATTATCGGAGCATCCAAATAATCAAAAGCATTGGATTGCACATGATATGTAATCTCAGTCGCAACATTTCCAAAAGGCCAAGCCTCTTCTAATATGATCAGTCTATTTGTTTTCTTTACCGATCTAAGTATTGCATCATAATCCAGTGGTTTTACCGTCCTTAAATCTATTATTTCGCAACTTATACCCTCTTTTTGCAATTCATCAGCAGCTTTGTCCGCTTCCTTAATAATTTTACCAAAGGAAACTATGGTTACATCGGTCCCTGTTCTTCTAATATCCGCTACACCCAATGGAATAGTATATTCCCCTTCAGGAACTTCACCCTTGTCCCCATACATTTGCTCCGATTCCATGAAAATTACCGGATCGTCATCCCTGATGGCAGATTTCAACAAACCTTTGGCATCGTTGGGATTGGACGGCACCACTACCTTGAGTCCAGGACAGTTTGCAAACCAGCTTTCAAAAGCCTGGGAATGTGTTGCTCCCAATTGACCCGCAGAACCGGTTGGACCACGAAAAACAATCGGGCAATTTAACTGACCACCAGACATTTGCCTAATCTTTGCAGCATTATTAATGATTTGATCTATTCCCACCAAGGCGAAATTAAAGGTCATATATTCTACAATTGGTCGATTCCCATTCATAGCAGACCCTATAGCAATACCTGAAAAACCAAGTTCAGAAATGGGAGTATCCAATACTCGTTCTGCACCAAACTCCTCCAACATTCCTTTTGAGGCTTTGTAAGCCCCATTATATTCTGCAACTTCTTCACCCATCAAATAAACGGACTCGTCACTTCTCATCTCTTCTGACATGGCCTCTGCAATGGCTTGTCTAAACTGTAGTGTTTTCATGTATTCCTAAATATTTCATTCTTAAAGCGCTAGCAAAAATAGGAAAATATATATCAAATAATAGGGTGCTTGCATCAAAAAAGTGCGCAAAATTTACTATGCATGCATACAAAATAATAAAATTAATAGCTATCTTAGCCACCTGTTAAGAGACTGGAAAAGTATAAAATATATCAGATGAAAATATTAGTTTGCATTAGTAACGTTCCGGACACAACTTCCAAAATTAATTTTACAGATGGCGATACCAAATTCGATACCAATGGGGTGCAATTTGTGATTAATCCAAACGATGAGTTTGGTTTAACCAGGGCTATGTGGTTTAAGGAAAAACAAGGAGCTACTGTTCATGTAGCAACTGTGGGAGCAATCGGTACCGAACCAACCATTAGAAAAGCATTAGCCATTGGTGCAGATGAGGCAATTAGAGTAGATGCAGAGCCAACAGACGGATTTTTTGTTGCACAACAATTGGCAGCAGTGGTGAGAAATGGCGGTTATGACCTTGTAATTGCAGGCAGGGAATCTATTGATTACAATGGCGGTATGGTACCCGGTATTATGGCAGCCCTCCTGGATATGAATTTTGTGAACACCTGTATTGGCTTAGAAATTGACGGGAATAATGCGACCGCTCTGCGGGAAATCGATGGTGGTAAGGAAAAAATAGTAACTGCTCTTCCTCTTATTATTGGGGGGCAAAAGGGATTGGTGAAAGAAAGCGATTTAAGAATCCCAAATATGAGGGGAATAATGATGGCTCGTAAAAAAGCCCTTAATGTAATTGCCCCTATTGATGCTTCCAAAGCCACAGAAGATACCAAATTTGAAAAACCAGTTCCTAAAGGTGCCGTTAAGTTGGTTGATGCAAATAATATTGATGAGTTGATCCGTCTTTTGCACAACGAGGCAAAAGTTATATAGGGCAAATCATTTATGGATTAAAAAGAGATCAAGCCTGGTATTTTATAGATTGAGGCGCTCATACAAATTAAAAAAAAGAAAAACATGTCAGTCCTAGTATATACCGAATCAGATAACGGAAAATTTAAAAAAAATGCTTTTGAAGTGGCTTCTTATGGCCATGAAGTTGCCCAACAGTTGGGCACCACGGTAACTGCGGTTTCAATCAATGCCACATCCAATGATAGCCTTGGAAACTATGGCATATCTAAAGTATTGAATATTGCCGATGACAAACTCAACAACTTTAATGCCAAGGCATTTGCCAGTGTAATTGCCCAAGCAGCTGAAAACGAGAGCGCCAAAGTTGTGGTATTAAGCTCCAGTGCGGACACCAAATTTTTGGCATCGCTTTTAACCGGTCAACTAAAAGCAGGGTACGTTCCCAATGTTGTAGCTGCTCCGGAAAGCACAAATCCGTTTACAGTTAAACGAACAGCGTTCAGCAATAAAGGATTTGCATTCACCAAAATTAATTCGGACATAAAAGTAATTGGAGTATCAAACAACGGTTTTGGAGCCTTTGAACATAAAGTGGATGTGGCCATAATGGATTTTAAGCCCACTTTTAAGGGTTCCGATTTTTCGACCAAGTCTGTTGAAATCGATAAAATTGTTGGCAAGGCAACCATTGCCGATGCTGATATTGTAGTATCTGGTGGAAGAGGCTTAAAAGGACCTGAGAACTGGGGAATGATCGAAGAGTTGGCCGATGTTTTAGGTGCCGCAACAGCCTGTTCCAAACCGGTATCCGACTTGGGTTGGAGACCTCACGGTGAACACGTTGGACAAACAGGAAAACCAGTAGCCAGTAATCTTTACGTAGCCATTGGAATCTCCGGTGCTATTCAGCATTTGGCAGGAGTTAGTTCATCTAAAGTAAAAGTGGTCATCAATACAGATCCAGAAGCACCTTTTTTTAAAGCTGCTGATTATGGGATTGTTGGAGATGCTTTCGAAGTTGTTCCCAAACTAACCGAAAAATTAAAGGAATTTAAAGCTCAAAACGGGTAATTTTTGTTAATTTGTGCCCTAATGGGCTGTTTAAATAAATGGACATCCCCTTTAATTGAACAGCCCCTTGTGGTTAATTCCATCCTATGAGTTTAGTTAGATTGAAAATTAAGGGAATATCATACAGCCAAACGCAGAATGGTGCTTATGCTCTTATATTGAATGAAGTTGAAGGTGATCGTAAGCTCCCCATTGTCATTGGGGCATTTGAGGCCCAATCCATTGCCATTGCACTAGAAAAGGAAATAAAACCACCCCGGCCTCTGACACATGATCTCTTTAAGAATTTTGCTGATCGTTTCGATATTGTTGTTAAACAAGTTATCATACACAAGTTGGTTGATGGAGTATTCTACTCAAGTATAATTTGTGAACGTGATAAAATAGAAGAAATCATCGATGCCAGAACCAGTGATGCCATAGCCTTGGCACTTCGTTTTAACGCTCCTATTTTTACGTATAAAACCATCTTGGACAAAGCCGGAATTTTCTTGAAATTCTCTTCAAAAGACAAGGATAAAGAGGAAGGTGATGACAGCATTATGGTTGATGAAATCTTACAAGAGGGAGATACCGTTGAGATAGATAGTGGCGCCACAGATGGCTATAATGAACTTTCGCTCGAAGAATTACACAAAGAACTGGAAAAGGCTGTCACCAATGAAGACTACGAGAAAGCAGCAAAACTTAGGGATGAAATATCCAAACGCAATTGATAAATCTAGATAACCCATAAACCATGGGTACGAGTAAATTAATTTTAATCGCGAAATAAATTAATTTATGGTCACAAGATTTTATAGAAGCAAAAAAAACTTGATTCTATTTATGAATAAGGAATTAACAATTTTGAATTGATGAGATGTAGCCACTGGATTTTTATATTCGCATGTTTTGTCATTTTCCCTTCTTTTGCCCAAGAAACCTCTATTTCCGATACGATTAATGGCGTTGTACAAACAACGAACATTGCCAATATTAATCAACAAGTGGTTTCCAAAATTGTTCCCAACCAAGGATTTTCCATAAACAGTCTCTGGCGTGGCATTATGGGCATGAGCGCTCTTATTTTTATTTCTTTTTTGTTTAGTTCCAATAGAAAAGCAATCAATTGGAGAACAGTAGCTATTGGACTCTCAATTCAGTTGCTAATTGCAATAGGTGTTTTAAAAATCCCATTTATACAGAACATATTTGAAAAAGTTGGTGAAATTTTTGTGAGCATCCTTGATTTCACTAGAGCAGGCAGCAAATTTCTCTTCGAAGGACTGGTTGTGGACATGGATACCTTTGGGTTTATTTTCGCTTTTCAAGTACTTCCGACCATTATCTTCTTTTCGGCACTGACCTCGGTATTGTTCTATTTAGGAGTTATTCAAAAAGTTGTTAAAGCATTTGCATGGTTATTATCTAGAGTGTTAGGGATTTCCGGAGCGGAAAGCCTTAGTGTTGCCGGAAATATTTTTCTTGGGCAAACTGAGGCTCCATTGCTTATAAAAGCTTACTTGGAGAAAATGAACAAGTCCGAAATCTTGTTGGTAATGATAGGCGGAATGGCAACTGTTGCAGGAGCTGTTTTAGCGGCATATATAGGATTTTTGGGAGGAGATGACCCCGTACTGAGATTGCATTTTGCAAAGCACTTATTGGCCGCTTCGGTCATGGCCGCTCCGGGTGCCATTATAATTTCTAAAATTTTATATCCACAGACAGAAGCTGTAAATACCGATGTAATGGTTTCCACAGAAAAAATCGGAGCAAATATTCTCGATGCAATTGCCAACGGAACTACCGAAGGATTACGTTTGGCTGTTAACGTAGGCGCAATGTTGTTGGTTTTTGTGGCCTTTATTGCCATGCTAAATGGAATCTTTGGTTGGATTGGTGATATAACTTCCTTTAACGAATGGATTGCAGCAAATACGGCCTACGAGAAATTATCTTTGGAAGCTATTTTGGGAACCCTCTTTGCACCTTTAATGTGGGTTATAGGTGTTGCGAACCAAGATATCATGCTCATGGGACAATTATTGGGCATAAAATTGGCTGCAAGTGAATTTGTAGGATATATTCAATTGGCAGAACTAAAAGATATGGCCAGCGCAACCCATTTTACATTTAACAAATCTGTTCTTATGGCAACCTATATGTTATGCGGATTCGCCAATTTTGCCTCCATAGGCATTCAAATTGGGGGGATTGGATCTTTGGCCCCAGGTCAAAGAAAAACCTTGTCCGAATTTGGCATGAGAGCTGTACTTGGCGGGTCTTTGGCATCCTTGCTTTCTGCCACCATTGCAGGAATGATTTTAGGATAAACACACTTTAAAACTGTCATTGATCAATGGGCATCCCGCAACCTAGATTACAAATAGATTCAATGATATTTTAGCTCGTTGATAAGTTTTTATAAATGTGAATGGAATATATATTGTCTTTTTTTAATTTCGTTTTACAGAGATTCTTTCTTTTGAAACAATAAAAATGCATCATGAAACAATACCACAATTTATTAAAGCATGTGCTGGAATCAGGAAACCAAAAAGGAGATAGGACCGGAACTGGGACCCTTAGTGTTTTTGGATATCAGATGCGCTTTGATCTTAGTGAAGGCTTCCCAATGATCACCACGAAAAAATTACATTTAAAATCAATTGTCCACGAATTATTATGGTTTTTAAAAGGGGACACCAATATAGGTTACCTGCAAGAAAATGGCGTTCGCATCTGGAACGAATGGGCCG
>CAXMOE010000166.1:0-5815 GCA_964194835.1 uncultured Flavobacteriaceae bacterium
TCGTTGCATTGATACTGTTGCCAAGTTCGTTCGAAAAAGCCTTGTAGACCTCATCCAAGTCCTCTGTTTTCAACTGTCCTACTGCACCGGAGGCTTCACGGTTCCATTGCAACTTCTTGCCACCAAAATTAAAATAATTGATCTCTTCAAAATCATGGTCCTCCGTAGCCATCCAATACACAGGGACAAAATTATACTCGGGATAGGCTTTTTTTAATTCCCTGCTTAGGTTAATGGTAGAAATGATCTTGTATAAAAAATATAGAGGGCCGGTGAACAAGTTCAATTGATGCCCGGTGACCACGGTAAACGTAGTGGGATTTGCAAGGGCATCTATATTGTTTTGGGTAGGTTTTGAGGTATCCACTTCACTATACTGCCCTTTCAATGCTTGCTGCAACACTTTCCGGTTTGCCTCAGGATAAGCGGATTGTTTTTCCAGAATCTGATCTTTAAACTCTTCCAATCGCGGGAACCTGTTATATAAGAATTTCAGGTTTTCCTTTTCGTCCAGATAATCGCAGATCAACTTGGAAAAGTAAGTAGTTTGTTTAAAGGGTATACAGTCTGTTTCCATAAAAAAACTTAAAACAGGGGTAAAGATAAAATTCTTCACTTCTAGCAGTCCTAAAAATACGTTAAGATGTTGAAAGTTTAGCGGTAAAAATCATATCGCCCTAAAATGATCATATTCCTAAAGCGAAATTATTCAACGTCTGCTTATCAAAATCGAGAATTTACCGGTCAAGAATATCCATTTTACGAAATATTAAATTTTATTTGCAAAAAAATACCAATCTAGGAATTCAACACAAAATTATAAATTAACGAATAACCATACTTAACAGAACTAAAATGGCTAAAATTATACTATGGCCACTTTTAGGGCTAGATTCAATAGTTCATTAAAATCGAATTCGATTTATGTGCAATATTAAGTCACGCTGGATTTAACATTGCAATGACCTATTACATATTTTATCATATTCTATAATACCTATCACCAGCCACACATAACAACATCTTACGAAGCAAGTAGGGAAGCAAAGAAGAGGATGCTCAGGTAATTGACTCCTTGTCCAATATGATTAAAATCCCTAATTTTAATCAGCTTTGAAATGCTCCTCTAAATCATGACCTAACGACTATAATCAATTTAAAAAAGAAAATGATAAATAGGACTACATTTTTATTGCTGCTAATTTTAATTACAAGCTGTAATACAGTTACAAATAGGAACAGCAGTAAGGAAACCACAACAGAAAAAACTGAACAAAAAACAATCATTATGAACGACACAACTCCTAAAGTCACGGGCATAGGTGGAATTTTTTTTCGCTCCAGAAATCCAAAAGAAACCAGGGAATGGTATGGCAAAAACCTAGGACTTGCCATAGACGATTACGGCTCACCCTTCGAATTCAGGAATGCCAATCGGCCAGACGAAATAAATTACTTGAGATGGAGTCCATTTGAAGAAGGGTCTGAATACTTCGACCCTTCAGAGAAAGAGTTTATGATTAACTATAGGGTACAGAATATAGCAGGTTTGGTAAAAAAACTGAGTGAAAATGGCGTGACCATAGTGGATAGTATACAGGAATTTGAATATGGAAAATTTGTTCATATCATGGACCCTGAGGGTAATAAACTTGAACTATGGGAGCCCATCGACAACTTTTTTACCAAAATGGGAGGGCCAACCACTAAGTAGTAATCTGTTATGGATTCATTGCTGAAAATCTTAATTAAAAATATGACCCTGCTTAACTGAAAATATTGGCTAGAAAACAGCACTTTTCAAATAAAAGATCATTGACCGAAAATTTTAAATAGAATATATTTATGAAAAATGGACTTTTATTATGCCCTTTTTTGTTCTTTTTGTTTGTTGCCTGCAGGCAACAAACAGAGATTAATACAACAAGGCAAATAGTAGGCCTTACCAACACCGTAGAGGTAATTAGGGATGAGGCAGGGATTAATCATATATATGCTAATAATCAACACGATCTGTTTTTTGCCCAGGGGTATTGTGCAGCGAAAGACCGCCTTTTTCAATTTGAAATATGGCGTAGACAAGCTACAGGCACAGTAGCCGAAATTTTGGGGGAAAGAGAACTAAAAAGAGATATCGGAACCCGTCTTTTCAAATATAGGGGCAATATGAAAACAGAGCTGCAACATTACCACCAAGATGGGGAAGAAATAATTACTGCATATACCGATGGGGTAAATGCATACATTGAGGAGGTCTTGCAAAATCCAGATTTGTTGCCAATCACTTTCAAGGCTCTAAATATTAAGCCTCAAAAATGGACACCTGATGTCGTTATTTCCAGACATCAAGGATTATTGGGAAATATTACCAAAGAATTGGAAGTGGGCAAGGCAGTTGCCAAAATAGGTGTCACAAAAGTAAAAGAATATGAATGGTTTCACCCCAGAGAACCAAAGTTGGATCTGGATCCTACCATTAATGGCAGCCTTTTATCCGATGAGCATATCTTGGAATTGTACAATGCGTATAGAACACCCATCAAATTTCTGCCTGAAGACATCTTACCGGCATATAGGATTGCACAAAGTGAAAATACAGAAATAGGGTACCAAGAAGATCTATCCGAATCGGAAATTGAAAAGTTATGGATCGGTAGCAACAACTGGGTAACCAGTCCTTCTCTTTCAAAAGAAGGGGATACATATATGGCCAACGATCCACATAGGCGCTTAGCTGTCCCGTCCCTGCGCTATTGGGTACACCTTTCAGCTCCTGGTTGGGATGTAATTGGTGGTGGAGAACCTGAGATTCCTGGTATTTCCATAGGGCACAATAACTTTGGAGCATGGGGTCTGACCGTTTTTAGAACCGATGGTGAGGATTTATATGTCTATGAGCTGAATCCGAATAACCTCAACCAATATAAATATCAAAATGGCTGGGAAAATATGACGGTTATAAATGAAATTATTGCTGTTAAGGATAGTAAAAATAAGGAAGTAGAACTGCGTTACACCAGACATGGACCCGTGACCTACATCGACTCTGTTAATCATAAGGCTTATGCCGTACGGTGCGCATGGATGGAACCGGGAGGATCTCCATACTTGGCATCACTTAGAATGGATCAGGCGAAAACCTGGGAAGAGTTTAGAGATGCCTGTAATTACAGCCATATTCCAGGGGAAAATATGATCTGGGCCGACAAAAAAGGAAATATTGGCTGGCAAGCTGTTGGAATTGCTCCATTAAGACGAAATTTCAGTGGCATGGTCCCTGTCCCTGGTGATGGGAGATATGAGTGGGATGGGTTTTTGCCAATTATTGACAAACCTAATCTTTACAATCCTAAAAATGGATTCATAGCTACTGCAAATCAAAATGTCGTTCCCAAGGATTATAAAGAATGGGATGCCATCGGATACAACTGGTCTGATCCATACCGTGGTGACAGGATCAACGAAATACTTGGGTCTGGCAAAAAATTGACCATGGAGGACATGAAAAAATTGCAGACCGACTATTTATCCATTCCCTCCAGATTTCTGATCCCTTTACTAACCAATTTAAAATCAGATGATGAAATGGTGAAAATGGCCCAAAAACAATTGTTGGAATGGGATTTTGTTTTGGACAAAAACTCGTCAAAAGCCGCTATCTATGTGACCTGGGAAAAGCAATTAATAGAACACTTTTTTGACTATTTTCCAGATCCTATGGTAGAAAAGGTGATACCTCGCGTACAAATGGGCAAGCTAATGCAATGGATCTTACATCCAGAAAACAAATTTGGACATAATGCAGTGGAAAAAAGAGATAAATATTTATTGGGTACGTTAACTTCTGCAGTAAAAAAACTGACGAAGAAATTCGGTTCTGATATAGGTAATTGGACGTACGGGCAAGCAAATTTCAAACATGTACAAATTAAACATCCATTGGGAGATGCAGTCAATGTCGAATTACAATCTAAATTGAATACCAAAATATTAGCTCGAGGTGGAAATCAATACACCCCTGGGGCAACAGGAAATTCCCTTGACCAAACCCATGGTGCCAGTTTTAGAATAATAGTTAATACTAATAATTGGGATAAAACTATAGGTATGAACTCTCCTGGGCAGTCTGGGGATTCAGAAAGTCCATTCTATGAAAACCTTTATGAAAAATGGGCCAGTGATGAATTCTTTCCCGTATATTACTCAAAACAAAAGATAGATTCGGTAAGTCGGGAAAAAGTGCTGCTAATTCCAATAAAATAGGAATATGAGATGATTCTTTATTTGGCAGGAGAAGAAGGCGAATTCAAAGTATGTCAACAGATAAAGGCCATAAAACACCAATAGAGTTTCTTGTAACCGATGCCTAAATCTTATGACATTAATTTGTTCAGAAAATTGTAACAAACATTAAAAAATGGCGTCTATTAAAATGTTATATCAATTTTATCTCTCTTAATTGTAAAAATCAAAATCTACTATTGCTAAAATTTTAATCATGAAAAGACTCTTTTTATTTCTTGTATTATTTATCGTTTTTCAAATAAATAATGCTCAAGTATCTTCATTATATAGTATTTCTTTTGATAACGCAGTACATCATGAAGCTGTTATAAATGTAACCTTTAAGGATTTAAAAACGGGGGAGGTTGAATTTAGAATGAGCCGGGCATCTCCTGGTCGTTATGCATTGCACGAGTTTGCAAAAAATGTATACAATGTAAAATTTTCGGACAGCAAAGGGAATATGATAAAATCTACAAGACCAGATCCCTACACATGGAAAGTAAATGGACACGATGGCAGCATACACCTAACTTATACCCTATTTGCAAATCATGGTGATGGTACTTATGCACAGGTAGATGAAACCCATGCACATTTAAATATTCCCGCAACATTTATGTATGCACCTAGTTTATCTGACAATGAAATTGAAATTACCGTTGATGTTCGTGAGGATTTAAACTGGAAAATAGCTACCCAACTCAAACAGCTGAACGGAAATACATACTATGCCAAAGATCTTCAGTATTTTATGGATAGTCCAATCGAAATTAGTGATCATAGTATGCGTTCATTTGATGTGGATGGACAAAAAATTAATTTTGCACTGCACCATAAAGGGACTGAGGCTGAGCTTGATGAATACTTTGAAAAAGTGAAGAAAGTGGTATTGCAAGAAGTAGCGGTTTATGGTGAACTCCCAACATTTGATTATGGCGAATATACCTTTCTTGCTTGCTATATGCCCAATGTTGATGGCGACGGCATGGAACATCGTAATTCCACAATAGTCACATCAACAAGAAAATTAGGGGAACCTGGTTTTGATAGAAACATTGGTACGGTTATACATGAATTTTTTCATGCTTGGAACGTAGAACGTATTAGACCTAAGTCCTTGGAACCTTTTAATTTTGAAAAAGCCAATATGAGTGGCGAACTTTGGTTTGCCGAAGGTTTTACAAGTTACTATGCAGGAATAATTGCATGCAGGGCTGGAGAGATAGGCCAAGAGGGCTATCTAAATTGGATGTCCGGATCCTTTAATTATGTTTGGAATTCCACAGGTAGACGATTTTATAATCCGATTGAAATGAGCTATCAAGCCCCCTTTGTTGATGCTGCAGAGTCTGTGGATGAGGTAAATAGTAAAAATACATTTATTTCATACTATAACTACGGCAGCATGCTTGGACTTGCGTTGGATTTATCCTTACGAGAGCAAAACTTAAATCTTGATGATTATATGAAATTAGTATGGAATACTTATGGAAAAACAAGTATTGTATTTACCAATAACGATTTGCAT
>CAXMOE010000167.1:0-232 GCA_964194835.1 uncultured Flavobacteriaceae bacterium
TTTTATTACTACCATTTCTGGCTTTTCTGGCATGATCATAGGGGTGGCTATACTAAGTTCACTAGGGGATAAATTGGAGGATTATTTTATAACAAATCCCCAAATAAATATGACAATGGCAATTATTGCCACATTAATTTTGATAATTTTCGGAGCTATCGCCGGGTATATTCCAGCTAGGCGTGCAGCTAGTATTAAACCAATTATAGCATTAAGGGACGAATAGTATGCG
>CAXMOE010000167.1:342-5712 GCA_964194835.1 uncultured Flavobacteriaceae bacterium
TTTATGGGTCAATCAGTAAAAACAAGACCAGAACTATCATTACTGTAATTGGTGTATTGTGGGGGATCTTTATATATATCGCGCTTTCGGGGGCGGCAAAGGGCATGGACAATGGTTTTGAGAAAGTATTTGAAAGTGTTGCCAAAAACAGCATGTTCGTCTGGGCCCAGACCACGAGTATGCCCCATGATGGATTTAAGACTGGAAGGCAATTACAACTAAAGTTGGGGGATGCTATTTTGATGGAAAACAGAATACCCGAAATACAATATATAGCCCCAAGGAATGTGAGGGGAATATTTGGTGATGCCCCTGGTCTAATAGTTAGAGGGCAAAAATCTGGTAATTATTCGGTTTTTGGCGATTTTCCCGTGTTTACAAAAATTGCTACTAAAAAAATATATGAAAGAGGAAGATTTATTAATGACGAGGACATAGATCAGGCTAGAAAAGTCTGTGTAATTGGCGAGCGTACCCAAAAAGAACTGTTTGAGAAGGATGAAGATCCCATCGGTGGTTACATGAAGATCGACAATATCTATTTCCAAGTTGTGGGTGTCCACAAATTTGAACCCGGTGGTGGTTTTGGAGGTGACGGGGACATTTATATTCCATTTACAACCTATAAGAAATTGTACAACACAGGGGATAATGTGGGCTGGTTTTCGATAGCCGCTTATGATAATGTTGATGTTTTAAAGGTGGAGGAAAATATTAAAAATCTATTGAAGAAAGTCCATAGGGTACACCCAGAGGATGAGCGCGCATTTGGATCGTTTAATCTTGGGGAAGCCTTCGAAAAGATTTTTGGATTTTCAAAAGGACTTACTTTTTTATCACTGGTGGTGGGAATTGCCACCATTTTGGCCGGGGTTATCGGAATTGGGAATATTTTGTTGATTTCGGTAAAAGAGCGGACGAAAGAATTGGGGGTACGCAGGGCTTTGGGAGCAACACCGCATGAGGTTAGGTCCCAAATAATGTTGGAATCTGTTTTTTTGACCATGTTGGCGGGAATTATGGGCATAATCCTTGGAGCTGTAACCCTTAGCATCATTAATAGACTTACCGAAGATATCGACTTTCCATATACCAATCCTACTGTACCGATACCCTATGTTTTGGGAGCCTTGGCCATTATGGTAATATTGGGAACATTAATTGGGTTAATACCAGCCCAAAGGGCCGTAAGTATCCGACCTATAGATGCATTAAGAGAAGAATAAACTAAACCATTATAAAAATTAATACTATCAGGTAATGAAGAAAATTTTAAAATATGTAGGGATTGGAGCTTTGGTCCTAGGAGCACTTTGGGCCGCTGCCTTTTTCGTAAAATCGAACAGTAAATCGGCCATCACCTACGAAACCCAAAAGCCGTTTATTTCTAATATTGAAAAGAAGACGGTGGCCACTGGGAAGGTAGTACCTGAAGATGAGGTTGCGATAAAACCTCAAATTTCAGGAATAATCGATAAGATACATTTGAAAGAAGGAGTCAAAGTAAAGGCAGGAGATCTAATTGCCCTTATAAAGGTGGTTCCTAACGAGCAATCCTTGAACCAGGCACGCGGAAGGGTTCGGAATGCGGAGATTTCTTTGAGCAATACTAAAATTGAATTCAATAGAAACAAAGCTTTATTCGACAAAGGGGTTATCTCAAGTCAGGACTTCAATATTTTAAAATTGCAGTTCGATCAGGCAACCCAAGAGCTGGAAAATGCACAATCAGATTATCAGATAATTCGTAAGGGTTCTGCTGGGGGATCGGCATCGGCCAATACCAATATCAGGGCGACTGTCTCAGGTACCATTTTGGAAATTCCAGTAAAGGAAGGGGATCAGGTAATCCAAAGTAACAATTTTAACGATGGAACCACTATTGCCACTATCGCTGATTTAAGCATTATGATATTTGAAGGCAAGGTCGATGAAGGAGAGGTCGGAAAATTAGAATTGGGAATGCCCTTGAAGATAAGTCTAGGAGCCATTAATGATAAGGAGTTTGACGCAAAACTTAGATTTGTTGCACCCAAAGGCGTAGAGGAATCCGGAGCGGTTCAGTTTAAGATAGAAGGTGATGTAACCGTGGAGGACGACTTTTTGATGCGCGCCGGTTATAGTGCCAATGCTTCGTTGGTTTTGGAAAAGAAGGATAGCGTTTTGGTAATTCCTGAAGCCCTTTTGCAGTTTGATAAGGAGACAGATGACCCCTATGTTGAATTGTCCGTAGGCGATCAAAAATTTGAACGTAAGGACGTGGAGATAGGAATTTCGGATGGAGTGAATGTTGAAATTGTTTCTGGGCTATCGGAAGATGACGACGTTAAAGTATGGAACAAAACTGAGCCTATAAAAAAGGGTGAAGATGAAGACGAAGAAGAAGATTCAGATGAGTAAAATTCAAGTTTGTCAATAGTCAGCATTTATTGTGTTCGAAAGTGAACAGTTAAATGTTTGAAAATGAACACTTGTACAAACATTTAAAAAAAACATGTACTTGATTATCAATATTTTATAGTTATTTATTTTTTTGGTATGCGCTTTGAATAGAGGTGATTATCAAATATCCATAAAGATCTATACAATAGATTTATGAGCACATTGAAAATTACATTGAATATCATTAAAGTGTCGTTAGTCGATACAATTATAGAAACTGGAAAATAATCACCAAATGAAATTTAAGATAACCCTATTAATGGCCCTATTATCCATGGGGATTACAACTGCCCAGATGAAAAAATGGACGCTACAAGAATGTGTCACTTATGCAGTTGACAATAATTTGACCATAGAGCAATATGAACTCGATTTGGAGAATGCACATATTGATAGATCCGATGCAATTGGAGCGTTTATGCCAGATTTAAATGCTAGTACCAGAGCCTCAGGGAACACTGGATTGTCTTTTGATCCTACCAATAACGAACCAGTTACAACAACTATTTTTACAACCTCAGGGGATATTTCTTCGTCAGTCGTTTTGTTCGATGGATTAAGAAATTTACA
Source organism: uncultured Flavobacteriaceae bacterium (assembly GCA_964194835.1). Taxonomy (GTDB): domain Bacteria; phylum Bacteroidota; class Bacteroidia; order Flavobacteriales; family Flavobacteriaceae; genus CAXMOE01. The sequence goes on from CAXMOE010000167.1 coordinate 3,355, forward strand.
AAAGTTAAACAGGGCCAAATTGAATGCTTTAGCCAATCAGTATAGATTGGATGATTTAAAAGATGATATTCGTCTTTCTGTGGCCAATTCCTACTTGCAGATTTTGTCAAATAAAGAATCACTAAAGGTCTTTAGGGCACAACTTGCAGAAACCGAACAAGATTTAAAAAGGACCAAGGAATTGGTAGAATCCGGAGTGGTTGCAAGAGGGGATTTGTTGGAAATAGAGGCCACTGAAGCCACACAAGTACTGGAAATTGTAAGGGCAGAAAATTTGGTGTTGATTTCCCGTATTAATTTGGCGCAATTATTACAGATTTCTGATTATGTAAACTTTGATATTTTAGATGAGGGTTTTGAGATTCCAGTTTCGGATATTTTGGATAAATCTCCTAAAGTGATCTTCGAAAAAGCTATAACGTTTCGCAATGAGATTAAGTTCTCACAATCCAATGTCGATTTAGCCATAAAGGATTTGGATATATCCAAAGGAGCACGCTATCCAACCTTAAGTGCCTTTTTTAACTATAATACTAGATATTCCGATCAGTTTTTTGACCCAATATCTGGTGACTTGATTGGCTTTAAGGAACAGTTATATACCAATGATGGAATAGCATATGGGGCCCAAATGAATATCCCAATCTTTAATGGTTTTAGAGTAAGGAATAATATAAAACGATCTAAAATAAGTGTAATTAAGGCCAAATTGCAATTGGAGCAGGAAAAATTGGATTTGGAGACCAATGTTAATCAAGCTTATGTAGATGTTACAGGTTCTGCAAAGTCATACGAAGCGGCGGTAAAAACTTTGGAAGCAAGGAGATTGGCTTTCGAATACTCCAAAGAACGTTTTAATGTCGGCATTATGAACGCTTTCGATTTTAGCCAATCCCAAGCTAGGGTAGATAATGCCGAGGCTGTGGTGATCCGTACCAAATATAATTATATTTTTAGAATAAAGGTGTTGGAATTCTATTTTGGGATACCCATTACCTTAAACTAAACTATATTTGTGGCCGCTATGGCTATTATTTTAAATTTAGAAACGGCAACAACCAATTGCTCGGTGAGTGTTACCAAGAATGGAAAACTCTTGGTGTTAAAAGAACTAGATACCCCCAATTATTCCCACTCCGAACAATTACATAACTTTATAAAGGAAGCCTTGGAAGAGGCTTCCTTGTCTTTATCAGATCTTGATGCCATTTCTGTAAGTAAGGGCCCAGGATCTTATACCGGACTCAGAATTGGTGTTTCTGCAGCTAAGGGTCTGTGTTTTGCATTAGATATTCCCTTGATTTCCATTCCCACATTGGAGAGTATGGGACATCAAACAAAAATGACAAGTGACGGATTTATTGTACCTGTATTGGATGCCAGACGAATGGAGGTATATTCTATAGTATTTGATGGTAATTACAAGCAGGTAAGGGAAACTAAGGCCGAAATTATTGACGAACAATCGTTTCAGGAATTCGCCCAGAAAGGGAAAGTACTTCTAGTAGGTAGCGGCGCGGAAAAATGCAAAGAAATACTACATCATCCGAACTTTAGCTTTAACACTTCGGTTGTGCCATCGGCCAAAGAAATGGGCCAACTTTCGTTTGAAAAGTTCAATGCCGGTAATTTTGAAGATGTTGCCTATTTTGAACCTTACTATTTAAAGGATTTTATTCTTCAACAAAAAAGTAAAAAATAACTTGGTTTTATTGAAACTTAACCAAAGTTGGCCAAGCTATTCAGCTTTGTTATGGACAACACGCTGAGGGAACGGAATTTCAATTCCAACTTCATCAAACCTATTTTTTATTTCTTCCAAAACATGAAAGTGTGCAGCCCAGAAAACATCATTGTTTGCCCAAAAACGTAGGGTAAGATCAATTGAACTATCTGCTAGGGCAGCTACATAAACTTCTGGGACAGGTTCTTTTATAATATCTTTATTGTCGGAACAGATCTGTAATAAAATTTCTTTTGCTTTTTTTATATCGGAATCATACCCAATACCTACATCAATTTTATCACGTCTAGTGCTTTCCACATTATAATTGATGATGTTATTATTGGACAATTGTCCGTTTGGAATAATCGCCACTTGGTTACCGAAAGTATTCAGTTTAGTGGTAAAGATAGAAATGTCCTTCACTGTACCATCAATCCCTTGTGCCGAGATAAAATCCCCAACTTTAAAAGGTTTGAAGAATAAAATTAATACCCCGCCTGCAAAATTGGCCAATGAACCTTGTAAGGCCAACCCTATGGCAAGCCCTGCAGCGCCCAACAGGGCAATCAGTGAGGACGACTTTACCCCTAATTGGGTAATTACAAGTACAAAGAGCAATACTTTTAAGGAAA
>CAXMOE010000168.1:0-5691 GCA_964194835.1 uncultured Flavobacteriaceae bacterium
AAAGGTGGGATAACATACTATAGCTATTTTCATTGGTTGCAGAATTTAGATTCATCTACTTACAAAACTACTGTTTAATTTATAATGGCATCATAAATTGCTTTTTGAATACTAGTTCGTAACTCAGATTTAACTAAGAGCGTATTAGTTGACGAAGGGTAAGTCCTATTAGACAAGAAAACATACACAATTTCCTCTTCCGGATCGGCCCATGTATAGGTGCCGGTAAATCCACTATGACCGAAGCTTTTTCGTGATACACAACCGCATGTTGGACCCTTGTCCTTTAACTGGGGTTTATCAAAACCAACTCCCCTTCTTACATCCTTGTCACAGAAATAACAGGTATTAAACTTTTTTATGGTCCTACCATCCAGAAAACGCTCTCCTCCATAAAATCCATCTTGTAGATACATCTGCATTATTTTGGCCACATCATTGGCGTTACTGAACAAACCGGCATGCCCCCCTACTCCTCCTTGCATGGCCGCTCCCATATCATGTACATAACCTTGGATCGTTTGATACCTATAGTAATTATCAACTTCTGATGGAACAATTGCATTTTTTGGAAATTTTTCTAAAGGATTAAATGCTGTATGGGATGCTCCAAGTCGCTTGTACAAGAAATCGGTTGTTAATTTATCCAAGGGCTGCTTATTGATATCCTCAATGTATTTTTTTAGCACATAATAGGCTATATCACTATATCGATATCTATTGTACTTTAAATCCTGTTTTCCAATTCTATTGTAAATCGAATCTTTGTAAGCATCTGCCAAGTATAACCTATTAGTTATTTGAGTGGAAAATCCATCGGACGAACTACTTCTGTAAAATTCAGGGGATGGTTTCCTCTTTTTGTCCAAGGTGTTCACGTAAAAAGCAATCCATGCTGGTAATCTTCCATAATGTGACATTGCTTTTAAAACGGTAACATTCTTTAGTTCAGAATCAGCATAGGCCGGTATCAACTCCTGAAATGTATTGTCCAACCCAATTTTCCCCTCTTCCTCCATTTTCATGATCACGGGCAAAGTGGCCAATATTTTTGTAATTGATGCCAAATCGTAGATATGATCCGGTGTAATTTTCTCTTCAGAATCGTAGGTAGGCTTACCAAATCCCTTATTATAGATTACTTTACCCCTTCGGGCAATTAAAACCTGGGCTCCAGGGTACATTAAAGAATCCAGGCCGTTTTGTACCAATTTATCTACCATCCCGAGTTTTTTGGAACAGAGACCAACGCGTTCGGGTAGGCTATACCCCAACCTGGATAATGGTTTTAACGGAATTCCTGTGTTCACCGGAAAAGCAGTACTGGCAGTTACCGGTAATCTTCCTTTTGCCGGGATAGCCCCAAACAAGAGTTGTGCTGTCTTTTCTTGGGCAATTTTACTATTTTGATAGGCCATTACAATCCCATCAATACTGTTAAAAGAAGGAACATCCAATAAGGTATATGGTTTGGCAAATACCGTCAATATAAGATTGGAAGTTCTTTGGGCAGCAATTTCCTTTAACCAAGAAAGTTCCTTCTGAGAAAATTTATATGATTTCCATGGACTTTCATTACTCTTATGCAGGCCAATAATCACCAAATTATATGCAGTCAATTTTTTTTTCAAAGTCGAAATATCACTACCGTTGACTTGGGTTACATTGGCATATTTGTTAAGTTCTGAAAAGAAAGGTCCACTATTGTCATCCCCAAACTTTACATAGGCTATTTTTTTATTTTCCAATTTTTTTATCCCTAGGAGTTGAAAATTGTTCTTAACAACCGTAAGGGCATTTTCTATGGCTTCTTCATAAATAAGATCATTTTCAAACGAATTTAGATCCCCGTACAGGTTCTCAATTTTCACCGGTTTATACTGGTGTAACCCCACCTTATACTTGGCCATCAGTATTTTTTTTACGGAACTTGATAATCTCTTTTCAGTTATTCTGCCCCTTTCAAAAGCTTCAAGAAGTTTTGTTTTTGCGGCTGCAAGATCCGTGGGCATCAATAAAATATCGTTTCCAGCCAAAAAAGCCGATAATTCCACTTCCCCTTCCTTTGCATAATTGGATACCCCTTTCATATTAAGGGCATCGCTAAAGACCAAGCCTTTAAACCCGAGTTGTTCCTTCAGTGTATAAGATATGATCTGTTCCGAAAGGGATGAGGGATATGCTTGTAAATCCAAACTCGGAACGCTTAGATGGGCCACCATAACACTGCTTAACCCTTCCTTTATTAATTTCTTATAAGGATATAGCTCAATACTGTCCAAACGTTCTTTGGAAAAATTTAATATTGGTAGTGACTTATGTGAATCTACCGCCGTATCCCCATGTCCTGGGAAATGTTTACCGCTCGAAAGTACTCCGGCTCGCTCCATTCCTTTCATAAAAGCAATACCCTTTTCGGTAACGTTATCCCGATCTTCTCCAAAAGAGCGGTTCCCAATGATCGGATTTAGGGGATTTATATTGATATCGATGTCCGGCGCAAAATTGATATGTACCCCAAGTCTTTTGGCATGTTTTCCAATTTGATGCCCCACTTTTTCCACAATGGTACTATCTGTAATCGCTCCCAAGGTCATGTTCCAGGGAAAGGCGTAGGTGGAGTCCAATCGCATGGCTAAGCCCCACTCAGCGTCCATGCCGATCAGTAAAGGTATTTTGGAGGCCAATTGATAGTCATTGGTCAATTTTGCCTGTCTCATGGGACCGCCAGTGGAAAAAATAACGCCCCCTAACTTATGTTGCTTAATAAGTGTTTTTATTTTGTCCGTGCTGGACTTATCTTGATCAGAGGCAACACTAACCATGAATAATTGTCCCACTTTTTCCTCCAAGGACATACTATCATATAAGGCATCTACCCATTTCTGTTGGGGTATAGTGTCTTTGGTCACCAAAGGATCGGATTGACCGTTGACAGCAAAGAACGTTAGTGCCAAAAAAGAAATTATAAAGTATAATCGCATAAGAAAATATCTACGGCCTAAACCAAACAATGGAAAAACTATTGCATTCAGCCGACTTGACCAAAAACAATAGTTTAATCGATTAATTATTAGAGAAAACGGCTATGCCAGCTTTCCTCGGCGGGTACTTCCCAATGGTTCAAATATTCCTCTTTATTAATTACTAAATTGTTGAAGACTATAGTGTTTTTGGATACCGCCTTGTTCTTGGCCATTTTCTTGAAGTCGGTGAGTGGTTTGTAGGCTACATATTCACCTTGCTTATACGACACATTCATTTTATCCATTAGGTCAACATTGTATTTCTTCTCCAAGAATTGTATAAAATGTACTGACGCATCTATAGAGCAGCCTGATGCAGATGTATCTGTCTGGTCCAACCCTATAATAATAAAACGCTTGTATCTAATCTCATAGCCTGCTTGTAATTGACTTCCATGTGCGGTCCAATCCAGAATAAATTGGTCCAAACTTTGTTTTATTTCCTGCAGTTCTTCACCTGTAAAGCTTCTGTTTGCCTGGTATATCCATACCCTTGAGGTATCTGGTAACGATTTGAATTCTACTAACATTTCATCTTCTTTTATAATTCTTCAGCTGTAGCGATAAGTTCCGCTATATCCATAACAGCAATAGCTGCCTCTTTTTCTTTATTTTTAACTCCATCAGTCATCATCGTATTACAAAATGGGCAGGCTGCCGCTATAATATCCGGCTTGATCTCCATAGCCTGTTCCGTGCGTTCAATATTTATATCCTTATTCCCTTTTTCCGGTTCCTTGAACATTTGTGCCCCTCCTGCTCCACAACACAAACCTCGTTTTTTACAATTTTTCATCTCCACCAACTCGGCATCAAGTTTTTTGATCAATTCCCTTGGAGCTTCATACACGTTGTTGGCCCTTCCCAAATAACAAGGGTCATGGTACGTAATGCGTTTCCCTTTAAATTTACCACCTTCCAGGGTAATCTTTCCATCTTCCAACAACTGTTTCAAAAACTGAGTATGATGTACTACCTCATAATTACCCCCCAAACCGGGATATTCATTTTTAAGGGTATTAAAGCAATGCGGGCAGGCTGTGACCACTTTCTTAATACCATAGGCGTTCATTACTTCTATATTGGTTACCGCCTGCATCTGGAATAGAAATTCGTTACCTGCACGTTTTGCAGGATCCCCAGTACAGCTTTCTTCAGTTCCCAAAACGGCAAAACTAACACTGGCCTTGTTCAAAATTTTTACAAACGCCTTGGTGATTTTTTTTGCCCTATCATCAAAACTTCCTGCGCATCCCACCCAAAACAATACCTCTGGTTGTTGACCCGCTGCAAAAAGTTCTGCCATGGTTGGCACCTTTATTTCGTCGCCCATATTACGCTTTAATTACGATTCGTCTTTCCAATTTAGCCTATCCATCTGATTAAAGGGCCATGGAGCACCATTGTTTTCCACATTTCCCATCATATTGTTCAAATCCGATGGAGCTGCGGATTGTTCCATTACCAAATATTGCCTCATATTAACAATAATGGAAAGTGGATCTATACTTATTGGACAGGCCTCCACACATGCATTACAGGAAGTACAGGCCCATAACTCTTCAGGAGTAATATAATCTCCCAGCAATTGTTTGCCATCAGCAACAAACGTACCCTTGTTGGCCTCTATATTTCTACCAACCTCCTCTAACCTATCCCTGGTATCCATCATTATTTTCCGGGGCGAAAGTTTCTTTCCGGTCAGGTTTGCAGGACACTCACTGGTGCAACGTCCACATTCCGTGCAAGTATATGCATTCAATAATTGTACCCAGTTTAAATCCATGACATCTGAAGCACCAAATTTATCCGGTACCTCCGCATCTTCAGCAGGAGCTGCAAATGGATCGGCAGAAGGGTCCATCATTAATTTTACCTCATTAGTAACCGCATCTAAATTGGGAAATTGCCCCTTAGGCTTCAAATTACCAAAATAGGTATTGGGGAAAGCCAATAAAATATGGAGATGTTTGGAATAGTATAAATAGTTTAAAAAGACCAGAATCCCAACAATATGCAACCACCAAGCACTTCTTTCCACCACTATCAATGTAGCCATGGTCAATCCTTCAAATAGGGAGCTTATAAATTGGCTTACGGGAAAAGAACCTGCTTTGGTATAATGGGCCGCATCCAATTGTTGCAATTGAAAATCTGCTGCGTTCATAGTAAGGAAAAGCCCCATCAATACTAATTCGAAGTACAAAATAAGGTTGGCATCCATTTTGGGCCACCCTTTCATTTCCGGTTTAATAAAACGCTGTAATCGAATGATGTTTCTGCGAATCCAAAAGACTGTAATACCTATAATGACCAAAAGGGCCAAAATTTCAAAAGTGGCAATAAGAATATCATATATGGCTCCAAGGGGTGCAAAAATCCGATGCGTACCAAAGATGCCATCAATAACAATCTCTAAAACTTCTATATTGATAACAATAAAGCCAAGATATACAAAGACATGAAGCATCCCGGCTATAGGTCTTACTACCATTTTGGTCTGACCAAATGCAATTAGGGCCATATTCTGCCATCGCTGTACCTTATTGTCACCTACATAAACATCCTTTCCCAATTTAATATTCCGGGAAAGCCGTTTTACATTTCTGGTAAAGTATCCAATACCAAAGAGAAGTATAAGTACAAATAAAATATTTGGAAGGTA
>CAXMOE010000169.1:0-5680 GCA_964194835.1 uncultured Flavobacteriaceae bacterium
AAGTCGTTTTCCATTTAATGTTCCTGTATGGGTAATGAATTCACGTTTGCCTTTTTTTACCTCTATTGAGTCAAAGTGTTGGGAAACCTTGGCAACACGATCCGGATCGCCAACGGTTATAATGGTATCCGCTACATCTTCTGGCAATAAATTAAGGTGATAAATACTATCATCGTCGTTAAGAGCAAGCTCCGAGGGTGCTAGGCGCATGCTATAACTTTAGTATTCTGTCTGAGCTGATATTATACAGGAAATTATACTTAAGTGCCCCGCCCAAATACACTTCATTATCTCTTATGCTGGAGTAATAACTTGTTTGTCCATCCAAAATTTCTTTGCCTTTTTTACTGAGTCTTACAGGATTGAATGACGAAAACAAGGGTTTAAGATTGGAAATTACTTTATCATACTGAATATCACCAAAACCATATATACCTTGATTTTGAAGAATAGTGCTCATTAATTGCTTTCTATTGGATGGTTTTTGTTCCACGGCCAATTTTAATATATGATTTTCAATATCATTAAGACCGTTCTTTATGGATGGGAAGCGTTTTAAATGTGTGTGTATGGCATCAGACAAATAATGAAACTGGTATTTATTAAAATCAGTCAAATTTTCGAGACGAATTGGGTTGTTACTACAGTAGAGCTGCCATATATAGTCAGCATAATCAATATCATCCTCGTTTAATATCGTTCGGTTTTCATATAAATTCATTAATTGTTCATCACTCAACTCATTGAGTCCGTATAACTTATCGGTCTCATCCTCATTTCCACTGCATACCAATGATATTTCTGCGTTTGGGCGATGGGTTTTAAGCCAACTGATGACTGCAAGCATATTGATCTGACAAAAAAGATCATATTCAAACCACAAAATAATGTGGTTTTCTTTTTTATGGTTACAAAGAGATCGGTATTCTTTTAAAGTGAGTTCAATAAAACGCGATTTGGAGATTTTATAATTTTTATGCAGAAATTCAAAACGGGTTTTCCAAAAAGATTCACTGCCCACGTTGGTCAGTGTTTTGCCTTCGCAGAGCATTTCCCTCCACGTTATTATATCACCTTTTAAATTTAGGGTTTTAAGCTTTTCGGTAAAGCTATCCCCGTTAGTAATATGCAATTGGGAATTCATGTTGGTAGTTGTTGTCGGTTTGGATAGATAAAAATAACATTTAATGTAAATAAAAAAAACTAATTAACAGAAAACTAGCCTCCAACCCGTTTCACGTTGAATCCTTTTTCTGTTAGAATGGTCATAATCTTATCTCGATAATCGCCTTGTATGATAATAGAGTTGTTCTTAAAACTCCCGCCCACACTAAGTTTGGTCTTTAATTCCTTCGCCAATTTTTTGAAGTCTTCATCTGCTCCGGTGTATCCTTCCAAAATGGTAATAGGCTTTCCCTTTCTTTTTTCGTATTTGCAGATAATAGGATCTTCTTGCATCCAAATACCATTATTTTTTGGTACCGGCTCTTCTTCTTTAGCAGGTTTATGGTCCGGGAATAGGTTATTAAGTTGGTCTTGTAAATCCATGGGTAACTATTTAATTAATCCCAATTCTATTAGACGCTCATGTAAAAACTCTCCAGCGGTGATATTCTCAAACTCTTTGGGATGTTTTTCATCAATACAATTTTCCAAACAATTCAAAGGCATATCACTCATAGGGTGCATAAAGAAAGGAACTGAATATCGGGATGTACCCCATAATTCCTGTGCTGGATTCACTACTTGGTGTATGGTAGATTTTAATTTGTTGTTTGTGAGTCGGGAGAGCATATCCCCAACATTGATCATTAATTGATCGGGTTGTGCAATGGCATCAATCCATTCTCCTTCATGGTTTTTAACCTGTAACCCCTTGCCGTGGGCACCCATTAAGAGCGTGATCAAATTAATATCTCCATGTGCAGCTGCCCGAACAGCGTTTTTAGGCTCATCTTTAATAGGAGGGTAGTGAATTGGCCGCAAAATTGAGTTTCCGTTTTTTATATATTCATCGAAATAGGTTTCTTCCAGGTCCAAATGTAAGGCCAGCGCCCGTAAGATATATTTTGCTGTCTTTTCGAGCATTTTATAGGTCTCTTTCCCTACGGCATCAAAATTGTCCAATTCTTTGACCAGTACATTGTCTGGATACTGGTCCTCTAACCTAGGATTGTTCTCCACATATTGTCCGAAATGCCAAAATTCCTTTAAATCACCTTCTGTCCGTCCTTTGGCATGTTCTTTTCCAAACGAGGTATAACCACGTTGCCCGCCAATATCCTTAATCTCATAGCTGTCCTTTGTCTCCTGCGGTAGATCAAAGAATTGTTTTATTTCACTGTAGAGTGAATCTACCAATCCTTCCGAAAGAAAATGCCCACTCAAGGCGACAAAGCCTATATTTTCAAAAGCACTACCAATTTCGTGAGTGAATTTCTCTTTTCTTTCCTTATCCCCGGATAAAAAATCGTTAAGATTTACATTTGGAATACCACTCATAACCATTGTTTGAAACGTTTGTTCAAATTTAATAAATAATTAGGAGAACAACACATGAAGTCTTTGGCTTTAGTCGGTTCATTTTTGTTACATTTATCCCAAATTTTATACCATCCACATAAAAATTTAACATGCAGTACAAGGGCTACGAAATCAGTAAAGAAATGCAGCTAAGTCTTTACCGAAGAATGCTAAAACCACGATTAATTGAGGAGAAGATGTTGATTTTATTACGTCAGGGTAAAATATCCAAATGGTTTAGTGGAATTGGTCAAGAAGCTATTTCAGTTGGCGTAACCAGCGCGCTCAATGCCAATGAATATATTTTGCCCATGCACCGTAATCTGGGAGTATTTACTACCCGTGATATCCCCTTATACCGTTTGTTTGCACAATGGCAGGGAAAGGCAAGCGGATTCACGAACGGGCGCGATAGAAGTTTTCATTTTGGCACCCAACAGTATAAAATTGTGGGGATGATTTCGCATTTAGGGCCTCAACTTGGTGTGGCAGATGGTATTGCACTTGCTGACCTATTAAAGCAACAACAACACGTGACTGCAGTTTTTACTGGGGAAGGCGCTACCAGTGAAGGTGATTTTCACGAGGCTTTAAATGTAGCGGCAGTTTGGAATTTGCCCGTACTCTTTTGTGTGGAAAATAACGGATATGGGTTATCTACCCCAACAAACGAACAATATAAATGTGAACATATCTCTGACAAGGGCATAGGGTATGGGATGGAATCGCATATTATTGATGGCAACAACATACTCGAAGTCTATTCTAAGGTCGATGCACTCTGCAAAAGCATACGAAAAGATCCCAGGCCGATATTATTGGAGTTTAAGACATTCCGAATGAGAGGCCATGAAGAGGCCAGTGGCACTAAATATGTTCCACATCACTTATTGGAAGAATGGGCGGCAAGAGACCCATTGGAAAATTATGTAGAATACCTGCGCAACGAAAGGATCCTTTCTGAAGAGAAAGAAGTAGAATATAAAAAAGATATTGTCCATGAGATTAACGAAAATCTCCAAGTTGCCTTTAATGAAGAGGAGGTAGAATTAAATGAAAGTAAAGAAATAAATGAGGTATACAAAGATTTTGTATATCAAGAAGTTATACCATCAAACGATGTTAATAATATACGTTTGGTAGATGCTATTTCCCAAAGCTTGAGACAATCCATGGAGCGACATCAAAACTTGGTGATCATGGGTCAGGACATTGCTGATTACGGAGGTGTGTTTAAAATTACAGATGGTTTTGTGGAGGCTTTTGGCAAAGAGCGCGTACGTAACACGCCCATCTGTGAGTCTGCCATTGTATCTGCTGCCATGGGCTTGTCTATTAATGGGATGAAAACAGTTATGGAAATGCAGTTTGCGGACTTTGTGAGTAGCGGATTTAACCCACTGGTGAACTATTTGGCCAAGGTACATTATCGTTGGGGAGAGTCAGCGGACGTAGTTGTTCGTATGCCCTGTGGTGCAGGGGTAGGAGCAGGACCCTTCCATTCCCAGACAAATGAGGCTTGGTTTACCAAAACCCCGGGCTTAAAAGTAGTATACCCGGCATTCCCATATGATGCAAAGGGGTTGTTGGCAACATCTATAGAGGACCCAAATCCCGTACTTTTCTTTGAACATAAGGCATTATATAGAAGTAAGTACCAAGATGTGCCCACAGACTATTATACGATTCCGCTTGGAAAGGCCAGCCTGCTAAAAGAAGGTGGTCATATTTCGATCGTTACATATGGGGCAGGTGTACATTGGGCCTTGGAAACCTTAGAGAACGAAACGGAAATAGAAGCTGACTTAATTGATTTACGTACGTTGGAACCCTTGGATATAGATGCCATTTATGATTCGGTAAAGAAAACAGGTAAACTCATTATTCTTCAGGAGGATAGCATTTTTGGGGGAATTGCCAGCGATATTTCTGCTTTGGTTATGGAAAATTGTTTTGAACATCTCGACGCTCCAGTTAAACGGGTGGCCAGTCTACAAACACCGATTCCCTTTGCTAAAAAACTGGAAAATAACTACCTCCCAAGGGAACGTTTTAAACAGGAATTAAAGGACTTGCTGGCATATTGATTTCTGGTCGGATTCGATTGGTCTAAATTAACAATAGCTTAACTTTTTTATGAATACTATTATTTGACTACAGCGTATATTGTATTGAAAAATAAATTCAAATAGTATGATTAAAAAAATGTTTTTGTTGCTTTCGGCAACTGCAATGTTATTTAGTTCTTGTACGGTTTCCAAAGCGGCTAGGGAACAAAGAAATCTATTAAGTGGTACATGGATTTTGAACAACCTCTCCTATGAAAACAATAGTGGAAATTTTAAATCGGTCATCTTTAATGATGCGGAAGATATATGTTTTGAAGGCAGTAATTGGTTTTTTAGAGACAACAATAGTACAGCGAGGTATAGCATTAAAAATACAAGTCTTTGTAATGGGGGCGATCGTTTTATACGCTGGTCGGTCATAGATCGTGAAGGACTTCCGAGTCAACTCCAGTTTAAGTTTATAGATGAAAAACTAAAGGATATCTCCGGAGGTGCAGGCTATCGCTTGGATATTGCCCTTTTGACCAATCAAGGAATGACCTTAAAATCAAATGTATCGGTAGACGGACAACCAGTTACCATAGTTTATGAATTCAATAGAAATAAATAGAATGAAAAAGATAATATTACAAGGCATGTCAGTTTTAATGGTAATGGCCATTGTTACAAGCTGTAGTACCGTTAAAAACGCCAACAAAAAACAAAAAGGTGCTGTTATTGGTGCCACAGGGGGAGCAATCATAGGAGGACTTCTTTCTAAAAAAACAGCCGTTGGCGCAATTATTGGCGGAGTGGTCGGTGGTGTGGCCGGGGGATATATAGGTGATCGTATGGACCGACAGGCTGAACAAATTGAGGAGGAAATCCCTGGGGCAGAGGTCACCCGGGTAGGTGAAGGGATAAATGTGGTTTTTGATGAGAACAGCGGGGTTTATTTTGATACTAATAAGTATGATGTAAAAGGCACCTCTGCCACTACCTTAGATCGTTTGGCGGGAATTTTCAAGGAGTATCCGGACTCCAATATTTTGATTGAGGGACACACGGACAGTTCAGGAAGTGATGCATATAACAAGACCCTGTCCCAA
>CAXMOE010000170.1:0-5621 GCA_964194835.1 uncultured Flavobacteriaceae bacterium
GACTTTGGTACTTCGGTAACCATAGATACGAACAACACGGTAACCACATTGGTGGATAACGGAGACGGTAGCTTTACCTATACTAGTGAAGACGGTACGATCACCACCTTTACAGAAACCCTGACTACTTTGGTAGACAATAGCGATGGTTTTGTAACATACACCAATGAGGACGGTACTATCCAAACAGTCGCCAAATCGGACATCACAGACAATAGCAATGGTACATATACTTTCACCAATAATGATGGTACAGACGAAATCATTGACACAAATGCAGGGAGTAACCCCTATGACAATACTGTATCAGGTCTAACGGCGACAGATGTAAAGGCGGCAATTGATGAAGTGGCTTCAGGGAGCACGGACGACCAGAACATCAGTGGTTCTGGCCTTTCAGGAACAGACCTTACCATAGGAATTGAAAACGGAACGAACGAGGTCGTTGACCTATCGACTTTGGTGGGCACGGATGACCAATTGGCTTCTGAAGTAAATTCAGATACACCGGTAGATGTAGATGGAGATGGTAGCACTGAAGCAACAGTTGAAGATGTAATACAGGATATTGCTCCTATTGTATCCAAAGCTGCGAGGATATTTTATCCTCCATCAATAGCGGTAGATGCTTCAACAACAGGCACAGGGTTCACAATAAATCTTCATACACAATATACAACACAGTTTGCCACACCAGCAGTGGCCAGTGCAGGGGCACCTGCAGCAGTACCAACGTATATTGCTAGTGACTTATATTATTATGTAACATATTATGACCCATTAGTATTTTCTAATGTTAGTGTAAATGCCAGCGGTGTAATGACATATGATATTATTGCTTCACCTGCAGATTACAACTCGTTGATCAACGTGGTCTTTGTAGTAAAATAATTTTTAACTAATACTTTTCAAAAGGGGTTTGAAATTAATAAATAGATATAAAATAACTTTCCTCAGCCTTGTTTTTACATTGCTGGGGATTGTTGTATCCAATGCCCAGTTTTTGTTGCAGGCGCCAAATTCCACTGACGAAACTAACTATAGATGGTATGAAGCGTCGGATACAGCTACAGTTTTGGGAACCGACTTCTTTTATGAAGCTACCCTTCCTGGTATTTACTTTGCTACCTATGATGGAACATTATGTGGATCCAATGCCACAGGATATTTTATTTTGACCAATTGTAGCGCTCCTGATAATCAGGTTACCTTGGATATTACTGCAAACGTACCACCAAGTGCAACAGTTAGTTGGAGTCCGGCGGTAGGTGGGGACCAGACCCGTCCTACAGTAATTTCAACACTAAGTGTGGTCCGCTATACCGCAACCATTACAAAAGCTGGAAATAACATAAGTCTCCCCAACTTTACCGTGGTTTGTTTGGACCAGGCCGCTACATTAGTCGATGACTTGGTTACTACAGATGAGGATCAGTCGGTAATTGTTCCGATATATGCCAACGATTCTGATTTGCCATTAGTGGGAACACTTACAACAACCAATCCAGCCAACGGTAATGTGAATATTAATGATAGTGGTACACCTAACGACCCAACAGATGATATTGTAACATACATACCAGATCCAGATTATAACGGACCAGATTCATTTGATTATACGGTTTGCGATACCATGGGTAATTGTAGTACCGCAACTGTTACCGTAGATGTGCTACCTATAGTCGATGCCCTCGACGATGTGGTTTCGACTTCCGAAAATTTACCTGTATTGATAGATATTTTGGCAAATGACAACGATCTCCCTCTAATTGGAACGTTGACGACCACCAACCCTTCAGATGGTGTTGTGGTGCTAAACAACAATGGAACACCACTTGACCCATCAGATGATGATGTAACGTATGCTCCAAATATTGGATTTATTGGAATAGACACTTTTACCTATACCATTTGTGATAACCTATTAAATTGTAGTACGGCAACCGTAACAATTGTGGTCAATCCAATTGGAATTACGGAACTGGATTCTGATGACGATGGTATTGTGGATAGTTTTGAGGATCTTAACCTAGATGGTGATAATGACCCATCAACCAACCCAACGGATTCCGATGGAGATGGTTTCCCAGATTATTTGGATATAGATAGTGATAATGATGGTATCCCGGACAATGTTGAGTCCCAAACAACTGCTGATTATTTGGCACCTAGCGGACAGGATCTTAATAGCAACGGTTTGGATGATGTATATGAGATGAATGGAAACTTAGGAGTATTCCCAATTGATACTGATAATGACAGTCTACCTGATTATTTGGACGATGATAGTGACAATGATAATGTCCCTGACAATATTGAAGCGCATGATCATGATCATGATGGTATACCCGATGTATTATTTATAGGCTCAGACAAGGACAATGATGGCTTGGACGATGGTTATGAAGGTTTCACATCAATAGATCTTGACGTAAACGATGAAATAGATGATCCCTTCGATAATTTGCCAAATACCGATTTTGATCAAGAATTGGATTATAGGGATACCGATGATGACGATGATGGTATAGAAACCATTGATGAGGACTTGGATGGTGATGGTAATTATGCAAACGACGATTCGGATGCAGACGGAACCCCTAATTACTTAGATAGTGATTTAGTCTCGAGTGCCGATGACGTTGAAGTCTTTAATGTAGTTACACCGAACGGGGATGGAATTCATGACGTTTTGACCATCAACGGATTGGAGAACTTCCCGAATAATACGATTAAAATTTATAACAGATGGGGAGTACTTGTTTATGTTACCAAAGCGTACAATACTTCAGGAAATGTATTTGATGGCACATCCAACGGAAGGATAACTGTTGATAAAGACAATAAACTGCCAGTGGGAACCTATTTCTATATTTTAGATTATGAAGTTGCCGTGGAAGGAATGAAAACAATTTCCGGATATATATATATCAACAGATAAATAGGTATTCATGTTAAAACAAAATAAATATAAGGCCTTTACCCAAAAAAACTTTAGTAGTTTGTGTCTGCTATTTTTACTAGGTATGGGTATTGTAAGTGGTCAACAGGATGCTCAGTATACCCAATATATGTATAATACGGTGAGTGTTAATCCTGGTTACGCAGGTTCTAGAGGCCATTTGAGCATTGCAGCCCTTCATAGATCTCAATGGGTAGGTTTGGATGGTGCTCCAAAAACTCAAACTTTAAATATTCATTCCCCCATAGGATACAAAGGGATGGGACTTGGATTGTCCCTGGTCAATGATGAGATTGGACCGACCTCTGAAACATATTTAGATATCGATTTTTCATATACGATTTATACTTCAGTAAAAGGAAGATTGAGTTTTGGTCTTAAGGCGAGTGCACATCTTCTGGATGTACGATTTTCCGAACTTAACCAGGATATTACCAATCCCGGTGGGCCAGATCCAACATTGCAACAAGATATTGATAATAAGTTTTCACCCAATATAGGGGCAGGGGTGTATTACCATACAGATAAGTATTACCTTGGATTATCGGCTCCTAGAATTTTGGAAACCTCACATTTTGATGAATCGTCAATATCAACGGCTCAGGAACAAATAAATTTTTATTTGATTACGGGTTATGTTTTTGATGTAAACTCAAATGTAAAATTTAAACCAACACTACTCACAAAAGTGGTACGAGGCGCTCCTCTACAAGTAGACCTATCTGCTAATTTTATGTTGAACGAAAAATTCATTGTAGGTGCTGGCTACCGTTGGGATGCTGCCATCAGCGGTATGGTGGGTTTTCAAATATCCAATAACTTTTTGGTTGGTGTGGCATACGATAGGGAAACCACGGCTTTGGGCAGCGCTATTTTTAATGATGGTTCTTTTGAGGTTATACTTCGTTATGATTTCATAAAAACAAAAGGAAACTTGAAATCGCCTAGATTCTTTTAACTATAGGTTTAACGAAAAGAATAATCGATACATAATAAGTGTAATTTAATATGGTCAAGTATTAGTACAACTGGAAATTAAATCATGATCTTAACCAATCACAGTATTTATTTATTGAACTTAGGCAAGGAATTAAAGACTTTGCCTTTTCTGGTTTTTATGTTTTGCGGTAGTTTAATGTTTGCAGGTCCAATAAATTTTCATTTTACTGATGCCAATATTGATAGGGCAGTAGATTATATAGTTTGTTTGAATCCCATTGAACTTAATGAAGTTGAAGTATTTACTATAGTTAGCCCTAACGGAGATGGCAATCATGATATATTGACCATTACGGGATTGGATGTTCGTCCAATAAATTCCCTTAGAATTTATAATAGATCTGGTAGATTAGTATTTACTACGGTAACTTATAATACCACTGGAAACTATTTTGATGGTACTTCACAGGAAGTATTAACAACAGGCAAGGACAAGCAGCTTCCTATAGGTACTTATTTCTACATATTAAATTATGTAGATACCACAATGGAAGTAAAAAATCTTTCAGGGCATTTATATTTAAACTAGCGCCAAGTCAATCTGCACCCTAAGAAAACAAAAAAACTGTCATTTCTACAACCTTTTTTTTGCAAGAGGCATACCCCTTAAGTTAAGTAAAGATCTTATTTTTACAATATGAAAGAGGAAAAGGTGATATTGGTTAACGAATTTGATGAACAAATTGGTACAATGCCCAAAATGGAGGCTCATGAAAAAGCTGTTCTACATAGGGCATTTTCAGTATTTATAATGAATGATGAAGGAGAAACCATGTTACAACAACGGGCAGCACATAAATATCATTCCCCTTTATTATGGACCAATACCTGTTGCAGTCATCAAAGGGAAGATGAGACCAATATTAACGCTGGGAAAAGAAGATTACAGGAAGAGATGGGGTTTGACACAGAGCTAAAGGAACTATTTTCTTTTATTTATAAGGCTCCTTTTGATAATGGGCTTACTGAACATGAATTGGACCATGTAATGATGGGAAATTATAGTGGGGTTCCAGAAATAAACTTGGAAGAGGTTGCTGACTGGAAATGGATGAAACCGGAAGAAATTAAAGATGACATTTCAAAAAATTCTGAGAGCTACACTGCTTGGTTTAAGATCATATTCGAAAAATTTTATAATCATCTTGTCCAAAATAACTCGTAATTATGAAGGTGAAAGTAAGTAGGAAAGCACATTTTAATGCAGCACATCGGTTATATAGACCAGATTGGAGTTTTGAAAAGAATGAAACGATTTTTGGCAAATGCAACAACCCCAGTTTTCATGGCCATAACTATGAATTAATTGTTAGTGTTTTGGGTGAAATTGATCAGGAAACGGGATACGTTATGGATATGAAGGAATTAAAGAATCTCATTAAAAACGAGATTGAAGAAGCTTTTGATCATAAAAATTTAAATATTGATGTGCCCGAATTCAAAAGTTTGAATCCCACCGCGGAGAATATTGTCGTGGTCATATGGAACAAGCTTAGACCACATATAGAGGCAACCAATGAATTGGAAGTTGTGCTTTATGAAACTCCCCGTAATTTCGTAACCTATTCAGGGTAAAGACAATAGCTTCAAGTTGTGAACATCAAATAATAATACTCAAAATTTAATTTCTTTAAAAATCCTATAATTAATGCAACTATAT
>CAXMOE010000171.1:0-5570 GCA_964194835.1 uncultured Flavobacteriaceae bacterium
TACAGTAAGTTAATGTTTATTTTTTGTTATGATCGGATACTGACGACGAGCCACAATAAAACGGACTCGCCATAAGATAATTCTAGGCTTGCAGGTTCCTCAACATCTCTTCTGTGGTTTTTTCCAGATCAAATTCGGCCTGCCATCCCCAATCCTCTTTTGCCTTGGAATCATCAATACTACTGGGCCAAGATTCTGCGATGGCCTGTCTAAAATCGGGCTCATATGAAACTTTGAATCCTGGAATTTGCTTTTGGATGCTTTTAACGACTTCAGCCGGTGTAAAGCTCATTGCTCCCAAATTATAAGATGAACGTTCAGTAATTGCGTTAAGATCACTTTCCATTAGGGTCATGGTGGCACGGATGGCATCATTCATAAACATCATGGGAAGTTTGGCATCTTCCCTTAAAAAACAGCTGTATTTTTTATCGGTCAGCGCTTGCTGGTACATTTCCACTGCATAATCGGTAGTGCCTCCACCAGGAAGGGTCTTCCAACTTATCAGACCAGGATAGCGTACACTACGAACGTCCACTCCAAACTTATTAAAATAGTAGGAGCACCAGCGTTCACCAGATTGTTTGCTAATACCATAAACCGTAGTGGGTTCCATAACGGTATGCTGAGGGGTATTTTCTTTTGGGGTATTGGGTCCAAAAACAGCAATACTTGACGGCCAGAACACTTTATTTATTTTCTTTTCCTTGGCAAGGTTAAGTATATTGAAAAGGGAATTCATGTTCAAGTTCCAAGCCCGTTCGGGAAATTTCTCTGCAGTGGCACTCAACATGGCTGCCATAAGGTAAACTTCCTCTATCTCATAATGCATTACCACGTCTTCAATAGCCTCGTAATTGGTAGCGTCCAAAAGTTCAAAAGGTCCGGAAGCCATTAAACTTTCACTGCCTTCCCTGATGTCACTCGCAACTACCTGGTCGTTTCCAAATTTCTCCCGTAAGGCTAGAGTGAGTTCTGTTCCGATCTGTCCACAAGCCCCCACTATTAAAATTGATTTTTGCATCAAATAAAAGTTAGATAAATTCCGCTGTAAAGATAGCTTTTAATAGTGAAACCCCCTGCTGGAATCCTTTCTCAAAATGAACGGGTGTTGTAATTGTTCAACAGATGAAATCCTGCGGTTAACCGCTATATTGTGACCTAATTTTGGTTAAAATTTGTAAATTCGTCCCATGGGAAAAATATTCGTCTTTGGCATGGTTGTTTTGTTATTTACCTCCTGTGGCCAGGGTAAAAACCAGGCCCCTATAGTGGATAGCACAGGAACCGATCTAGAAGTTGAAAAACTGCCCAAAAAAAGCCGTTCTAATGCAAAGGCGAATAAGATCTTAAAAGATTGGCCAGAATTTAATGCCTTGGAAAGCAGCTTCGATGTGGTCTACACGGTTGAAAACAGGGAGGATTTAATGATTGCTGTTGAAGATTTGATCGAAAAACAAAAACTATTGGAAGCTTCCGAATATCCTCAATCGTTTAACGTACCTCAAATAAAAGGCAGGCAAAAGGTTTTTAAGACCTATGTTTTGAGGTTAAAATTCAGTCTGGAATATAGGACGGGAGCCATGTCACCCACCGTTGAGATGGTGGATGCTTATAATGCTATAAGAAACCAGTTTAATGTAATCGTAAACAGTACGTTGGACACAATATTGATATTAGATGAATAAAATAGCACTTCTTTTGATTATTGCGTTAATTTCCTTACCAATATGTGCACAGGATATGGGATCTGAGCATCAAATCAATACTGTATTGGATGCCTGGCACCAAGCAGCTTCTAATGCCGATTTTGATGGGTATTTTGACAAGATGACGAATGAAGGGGTATTTATTGGTACCGATGCCACTGAGAATTGGCAAAATAAGGCGTTCAAGGAATTTTCAAAGCCGTATTTTGATAGGGGGAAGGCTTGGAGTTTTACTGCCGTTGAACGCAATGTATATATCAACGAAACCACTGATTTTGCTTGGTTTGATGAACTATTGGATACCCAAATGAAACTTTGCCGGGGGTCAGGAGTGTTGAAAAAAATTGATGGGCAATGGAAAATCGCCCATTACGTGTTGTCGATTGCTATTCCAAACGAATATGTTAATGAGGTCATTGAATTAAAAAAAGAAAAAGACAGTGTCTTGACCCTAAGCTTAAAAAGGCAATGATACTGGGTTGTAACCAATAAAAAAGCGGGCATTAAGCCCGCTTTTTTTGTCCTGTGTTGAGAATATTATTCCTTTGGCTCTTCTGTCTTTTCCTTTCTGGATTCAAGCGCTTGTTTGCTTAAACTGGCCAAATTAAAATTAGGGTCAATTGTTAATGCCTCATCAATAGAGATCAACGCGTCATCAATATTGTTTTTGTCCATATTGTACTGTACAAGGCCCTTTAAGTGCATAAAAGCTGCTTTTAAGGGGACTTCATATGGTTGTTGCCTTTCATAGAAGGCATATTTCATATCATCTTTGGCATTGGTTATTCCGTATTCAATATTTGTGAGGGCTCCGCTATTGTCACCTATTTGAATCTTTAAATCGGCTAATTCATAGGCTAAATAGGCAGTTGGATTCCTTTTATAGAGGATCTCAAAATGCTCCAAGGCGCGCTTGGGCTGGTTTAGGGCCTTTAATGAAATGGCCTTTACCTGAACCCCCAAATCAGAATCCGATTCGTTTTTTTCTATACCTATAGTATTCAGGGCCTGTAAATGTTGACTATTGTTGGCATAAACAAAAGCAAGGGTATCCTTTCTTTCCTGGGTGGGCGAAAGTACGTTAAGATGGGTCAATGCATTGATTACTCCGTTAATATCTGACTGCGACCTCATTTCTTTGTAAAAAGCTTCATAATGCTTTACCAATTCGTCGGTGGATTGTGCACTTCCAATAAGACTGACAGTACATAGGAGAACAAATAATAATTTTTTCATGTCTTTTGAATGTTATACTTGGCTAAAAATTAATTCTAGCGGTATCATTTATAATTTGGTGCGCCAAAACTATTAAATTATTTTTAGTAAAGTGTTAAGGAAATGCTTAAACTACAATACAATAGCATTTAATACGGCTAATATGGTCTGGATTTAACTTTTGGGGCTGTAACAAAAAAAGGATGCCAAGAGGCATCCTTTAAATTTATAGTGTTGTATTTGATTAAATTCGTACTATACGATAGTGAGTAGCACATCTTGTTGGGTGTGGGATTTTATAAGACCTGCATAAAAAGCAATACTTTTGTTGTCTTTTTCCAGACAGGATTTTAAATATTCTTTTAAATTCTTGAACAAAAGGTTTAATCTTAGTGTGGGTAGGTTTGTATTCACTGTTTTGGGGTCGTAGTCGTTATCGTCCATAATAATGTCCATCTCCACTCTTTTGCGAGGGTAATCAATGGACACCTCCACAGCATTATAGTATTTTTTAATAATTGCTATATGAAGGTCTTCAAATTTCTTAGTTATTGTACGACTGGAACAGCTGCGGGAGATCAAATTTTCAATTTCCATAAGAATCCTCCCTTTTAAATTTGAATTTTCCATGGTAACTTGAATTTTGTGTTCTTATAAAGATAAGGAATTACCTATAAAACGCTCTGTATCAACAATATAATTTAACAAAAATGGATTGGCTTTGTTGTGAAAATTGGTGTTAGAGTGGTGTATTAACCAATTATCGATGTGGTATATCTATATTTTTTAACATTAATGAGCTTATCCGAGCTAATTATCTTCCCTTTTTGGGCACTATTTTCCACATATTCGGGTAATTTAAGTCCTCGTTTTTGGGCCTCAAGAGTATAATATTCACTTTTTGGAGGATGATGGGGGTATACGCCATTGAAAATTTCGTTCCAATATCCATTTTCAACAATAGTTTTTAGGATACCGATACAATCCCCCAAATGGATGAGGTTAATTGGATCGTTTCCATTAGAGATCGCCCTTCTGCCCGAAAGGAATTTTATAGGGTCTCTGTTGGGGCCAATAAGACCACCAAAACGCACCACAGTTGTCTGTAATAAATTGTCATTTGCAAAAATGTGTTCTGAAGCGAGCAATTGCTTGCCCGATTCGGTCTTGGGCTTGGAAGGTGTTTCTTCGGTAACCAATCCATTCACTTCTCCATAGACCGAGGTACTGCTTACAAATATAATTTTTTTGACCCCGGATGCTTTTACCACAGAATGCAACATTTGCATTTTTTTGATATAGTTCTCCTTATTCGAGCCTCTTAATTTAGGGGGTACATTCAGAATCAAAATATGTACATCCCGTAAAAAATTAGAAATGGGCCCCTCTATGCCATCCTCGTTCATGGAAACCAAAAAAGGAACAATACCCGCTTTGTCCAGGATTTTTATTTTTTCGTTGGAGGTAGTAGTGCCATAGACCGTATTCCCATTTTCCAGAAATGATTTGGCCAAGGGTAGACCAAGCCAACCGCAACCCAGTACTCCGATTGTATTATTCAAACCGTATCGTTTTAATAACCAGGATGGCATCATTAAGGACAAAAGGCATGGGAATATTGTCCTCAGGCCGTTCGGGAACGGTAAACATACTATGCTCCAATAAATCATTGGAAGCCTCATAAAAGCTGAGTTCCAATATGGAATCTTTTGGAATATGGACCTTTAATTCGGTATAATCGTTGTCACTAATGAAGTGTGTTACCAGTTTTCCCCCAACTCTGTTTTCTAAAAAATACGCAGATATAGGAATATTATTTACTGTGGCCTTATTAATCGGAATTGAATTGGTAAATACATCCAATCGGTTTACGTTGCGCTGTGGCTTGATGCATATTTCCAGTAATCGTTCATTTCCAATAATGGTATCGGTAGTTGTTTCAATCTTTGGACCCTCTATTTGTTTTAAAGGTGCTTCGGAAAGAAAGGTAAAACCAGATGCATATTTACTGCTGAGGGTATTATGTTCATTTTTATCGAGTACCATCTTGTTCTCACCCACAAATTGGGAGGTCCAATCGCTTAAGAAATAATCGTAAGTGGCCCAATTGGCCGAATTCTTATCTGCATCCAACACATACAATAGGCTAGTAGGTTGAGCATTCTCCTTGGAAAAGCCAGAATTGAGGTGTGCCGAAATCATAAAACCAACGAAAAGAACCATACTCAACAAAGCCAATCGATTTTTGTTTTTGTAATAACCAAAGACCGGGAGCAGTAAAATAAAGGTGAGCGTAACCAAAACTGTGGATGTTACTAACATTTTTAACCCTAGGCCTACAGGGAACGCTTTTATTAAAGGGGTATAGATCCAAATAGCGGGTAAGGCCAAAAAAACCAATACATAAGGACTTGGCTCTTTTTGGGCGATAATAATCAAAAACGACACTAGCATTGCAAATAAGGGAATGACGAAAAAACTTGCCCCAGGTAAATAGACAGCAATTGCACCACAAATTACCAACCATAACACTATGGGGCCCACTAAAAGATTGGGTGTGCCCAGTTTTTTGAACCTATGATATACGCCAAAACAAATGCCAAGACAAAACAATATAAATGCGGCAATATAGGTGTAGCCGTTGTA
>CAXMOE010000172.1:0-5234 GCA_964194835.1 uncultured Flavobacteriaceae bacterium
AAACATTTACATTTGTCAGCAAAAAAAGAAATGTTCAAAGGCCATTGTTTTCCCAAATCAATCATATTACATGCCGTTTACTTGAAATTACGATTTAGTCTCAGTTATCGAGATATTGAAGAACTCTTGGCCATAAGAGGAGTTAAAGTAGATCATGCGACCATTCAACGTTGGGTATTTAAGTTTACCCCACTTGTGGAATTACAATTCAGAAAAAGAAAAAAGTTGGTTGGAAAAAGATGGAGAATGGATGAGACCTATATAAAAGTAAAAGGTGAGTGGAGATATTTATATAGAGCTGTTGATAAAGAAGGTAATACGGTGGACTTCCTTTTAACTAGAAGAAGACAACGTATATCGGCCCATAAATTCTTAATCAAGGCTATTGCTGATAATGGCAGGCCAGAACTTATAAATATTGATAAGAGTGGTGCCAATAGTTCAGCAATAAAACTATATAACAGGAGAAATTATTCTAGGATTAAGATAAGACAATGCAAATACCTCAATAATATTGTAGAACAAGATCATCGTATGATCAAGTGGCGAATAATACAAGGTTTGGGATTTAAGGAATTTGAATCAGCAAAAAGGACAATTGCTGGAATAGAAATAGTAAGAATGTTAAATAAAAATCAACTGTTGAACCCTAAAAATTCAACCTACAAATCGTTTATTTCATTGGCTTCTTAAAACAAGGTTCAAATCAAACTATTATACTTATTTTGAACAGATGCGACAGAACCTTTTTCTCACATTGTGGGGAAAGTATGGGAAAAATAAGGTGTAAAAATTAAAAAACCCTTGAAAATCAAATGATTAACAAGGGTTATTGTACTCGAGGCGGGACTTGAACCCGCACGGCCTAATGGCCATTGGATTTTAAGTCCAACGTGTCTACCAATTCCACCACTCGAGCGTCACTGCCATAGGCAGAATGTGGATTTTTTATTGAACGAAAAACGGTCCCGATAACTATCGGGAGAATCCGCGACCAAGGTCGCAGTACCTTTTTAGAATTCAAAATCAACTCTAAATTTTCGGTCAAATCATGGAGCGAAAAACGGGATTCGAACCCGCGACCTCCACCTTGGCAAGGTGGCGCTCTACCAACTGAGCTATTTTCGCAAAAATAAAGAACGTGGCATCTATGAAGATGCGGGTGCAAATTTAATACAATTCTATAAAAAGCAAAGAAATATCTTTTAAAAAGAATTAAAATAAAACGATTTCTTTCGGTCTATGTAAATTGGGAGGTCTGGGGTTAGGCGTTTTTCTTTTTAGTGAGTAATCTCTTTATCTCATTGAGCTTCATTAAAGCCTCCACTGGAGTCAATGTATTGATGTCCAAAAAGGTGATTTCCTCCTTTATTTGTTCTAATAAAGGGTCGTCCAAATTAAAGAAACTGAGCTGCATTTCATTTTGGGCAGATTGCAGTTTATCTGTAAGCTCTTCGCTGGAATGCGATTTTTCGAGCTTCTTCATAATCTTATTGGCCTTGTGGATAACCTGTTGGGGCATTCCCGCCATTTTGGCGACATGTATACCAAAGCTGTGTTCGCTTCCGCCAGGGGCTAATTTTCGTAAAAAGAGTACGTTGTTCTTAAGCTCTTTTACAGAGACGTTATAGTTCTTGATCCTCTCAAAAGTAGTTGCCATTTCATTGAGTTCATGATAATGGGTGGCAAACAGGGTTTTTGCCCTAGCAGGATGCTCGTGCAAATATTCAGAAATGGCCCACGCAATTGATATGCCGTCATACGTACTGGTGCCACGCCCGATCTCATCCAGTAAAACAAGACTGCGTTCCGAAAGGTTGTTCAGGATAGATGCAGTCTCGTTCATTTCTACCATAAAAGTAGATTCACCCATAGAAATATTGTCGCTGGCCCCGACCCGGGTAAATATTTTATCCACGTATCCAATTTTGGCGGACTCGGCCGGTACAAAACTTCCCATTTGCGCCATGAGAACAATCAAGGCGGTTTGTCGTAAAATAGCAGATTTACCACTCATGTTGGGACCAGTGATCATAATAATCTGTTGGTCTTCCCTGTTCAGGATTACATCATTGGCAATATAGGCCTCCCCAAGGGGTAATTGCTTTTCAATGACAGGATGTCTGCCGTTTAGGATTTCAATTTCCGTGGAATCATTCAGTATAGGTGCTACATAATTGTTCTCCTTGGCCAGCTGCGTAAAACCACAAAGGCAATCTAACTGGGCAATTTGTTGGGCATTATTTTGGACAACTTCAATATATTCCTGCATCCAAACGATAAGCTGGGAGAACAACTGTTGTTCCAGGCTAAGGATGCGTTCTTCCGCTCCCAATATTTTGGCCTCATACTCCTTGAGTTCTTCGGTGATATATCGTTCTGCATTCACCAAGGTTTGTTTTCGAATCCATTCCTCCGGTACTTTATCCTTATGGGTGTTCCTTACTTCTATATAATATCCAAAGACATTGTTAGAGGCTATTTTTAGGGAGGAGATTCCCGTACGTACCGTTTCTGTTTCGAGCATTTTGTCCAGATAGTCCTTTCCGGAAAAAGCCATACCGCGAAGCTCATCCAGTTCCATGGAATAGCCCTCGGCAATGGCATTGCCCTTTAAGATATTTACCGGAGCTTCTTCACATAGCATTTCCTTGATCTTGTCCCTTAACAGATCACAGGATTGCATTTGATTGCCCATTAATATCAACGCCTCGTTATTGCTCTGGGCAGTTAATTGTTTTATGGGCACTATGGCTTCCATGGAATTTTTAAGATGTACAACTTCCCTTGGATTTATCTTACCGGTAGCTACCTTGGAAATTAAACGTTCCAGATCGCCCATTTGCTTAATCCAATGTTGTAGTTTTTCCAAGGTGGATTCGGCTGTGGACAAATGGGAGATTACCTGATGTCTTCTCCGTATTTTTTCAATATTTTTTAGGGGTAGGGCCAACCATCTTTTGAGCAACCGACCGCCCATGGGTGAAATGGTCCTGTCAATGACATCCAATAGGGTCACTGCATTCAGGTTGTTGGAGTGATGGAGTTCCAGGTTTCTGATGGTAAACCGATCCATCCAAATATATTCTTCTTCAGCAATGCGTTGTAATGCATTGATGTGTTGCAACTGTCGATGTTGGGTTTCGGAAAGGTAGTGCAAGACCACCCCTGAAGCTATAATACCATGTTTCAGATGGTCTACACCAAAACCCTTTAAGGTCTTGGTCTTAAATTGATTGGTAAGGGTTTCTATGGCATAATCTTCCTGAAATACCCAATCTTCCATAAAAAAAGTATGAAATTGGTTGCCAAAGATTTCCAAAAACTCTTTTTTATGGGATTTGGAAACCAACACCTCCTTGGGAGCAAAATTCTGCAACAGTTTATCCAATTGTTCCCCATTGCCTTCAGAGGTAAGGAATTCCCCGGTGGAGATATCCAAAAAAGAAATGCCCAATCGTTTTATTCCAAAATGTACCGCACACAGAAAATTATTGGTGTTTGCACTAAGGATATCATCACTTAAGGATACCCCAGGGGTAACCAGTTCGGTTACACCTCTTTTTACGATGGTCTTGGTGAGTTTTGGGTCCTCCAATTGGTCGCAAATAGCCACTCTATGCCCGGCCTTGACCAATTTGGGTAGATAGGTATTTAGGGAGTGGTGTGGAAAACCGGCCAACTCCGTACGGTCGCCCCCATTGTTTCGATGGGTAAGGACTATGCCTAAAATCTTGGATGCTTTTACCGCATCTTCACCAAAAGTTTCGTAAAAATCGCCCACACGAAATAGCAATAGAGCATCAGGATACTTGGTCTTGATGGTATTGTACTGTTTCATTAAAGGGGTTACCTTCTTTGTTTTATCTGTCGTGGCCAAAGCGATTTTATTAACTTATTTTTGTCGTATTGTTGTAGAAACGAATGTAAGATTTTCTTCAGGGGCATCAAACCTTTGTTGATATTTTGGGGATAAGTTTTAATGGGTTCAATCAGCAATCCCAAAAAGAACATGGTTGATAAAAAAAATTGGAATACAAAGAAATGCGTAAACTTAAAAATAGTGAACTAGGACGTCTAAATGTGGAGGAATTTAAAAAGGCGGGTAAAACTTCTATTATAATTATTCTGGATAATATCAGGAGCTTGAACAATATTGGTTCGGTCTTTAGAACGGCGGATGCTTTTATATTGGAAAAAATTTATTTGTGTGGCATAACAGCTACACCCCCGCATAAAGATATCCATAGGACGGCACTGGGCGCCACCGAAAGCGTAGATTGGGAATATCGGAAGGGTACCCTTGAAGTGGTAAAGGAACTTCGGCATAACAAATATGATGTTTTAGCAGTAGAACAAGCTGAAAATGCCATTATGTTGAACAACTTTAATGTAGAGGAGACAAAAAAGTATGCCTTGGTTTTTGGTAACGAAGTAAAGGGTGTTTCCCAAGAAGTGGTATCCTTATGTGACTCGGTTTTGGAAATTCCACAATATGGCACCAAGCATTCATTAAATATTTCGGTGAGTGTTGGGGTAGTGGTATGGGATTTATGGGCTAAACTGAACTCTTAAAGTCAGGAGGAGATATTCAAAACTAAGTACAAAAAAACCCAACCGAAGTTGGGTTAGCAATATATAGTCTGAGTTAGTTAGTTGCTTAAATTGGAGGTGCAAGAAAGTAAATCGTTTTGGTTTGTGCAAGAAAAATGTGAAAATTATCTTAATATAACGTTTGGATGGCGTGCTTTTGTATTTTATCGATAATAATTTCATAATCTTTTGGGTTATTCACAAAATCCAGCTCACTTGCATCAATGATCAGACTGTTCTGCTCTGGAAAACTTTTAATAAAATCAAAATAACCCCTATTGATGTTTTCAAGATATTCGGGGCTTATATTTTGCTCATAGTCCCTTCCACGTTTTTTTATATTGTCCAATAAGCGTGCAGTATTTTGATAGAGGTATATATACATCTTGGGTTTTTTAACCTCCTTGTACATAAAATCAAAGACCTTTCGATATAAGTTATATTCTTCCGTTTGTAAAGTAATCTTGGCAAAAATGAGCGATTTAAAGATATCGTAATCACTTACCATAAAATTTTTAAAGAGATCAAATTGTGAGGTGTCGTCCATAAATTGCTGGTAACGGTCAGCTAAAAAAGACATTTCCAACGGAAAGGCATATCGGCTTTGATCTTCATAAAATTTCGGTAAAAACGGATTGTCT
>CAXMOE010000172.1:5244-5568 GCA_964194835.1 uncultured Flavobacteriaceae bacterium
CAATCGCAATAAAATGCAATTGAGAGAAAAGTTGTTCCCTATCTTTGAACAATTTATAGGGAGTCTTTTGTAATACGCTTTTATCCTTGCATTGCTGTAATAAATTTCGTGTGTCCTTTAAAAGTACGGGATGATAAAACTGGGCTGCAATATCTACCAGGGGCCTTAGAACAAATCTACGTTTCTGCATATTGGGATGCGGAACCTGCAAATACTGGGAGTCAATAATTTCATGGTCATAATACAAAATATCAATATCGATGGTTCTTGGCTGATATCCTTGTTCTTGGGTACGAACCCTACCCAATTGGGATTCAATATCTA
>CAXMOE010000173.1:0-373 GCA_964194835.1 uncultured Flavobacteriaceae bacterium
CTGAGTGAACAACAACAAATTTCGCTTCAGGTTTTCAACTTCTGTGATTACCAGAGCCACATCTGGAAAATCTTTGTCGTTCTTGTTCAATAACAGTTCTACAGCGACACTTTCGTCAAGAGAGGTGGTATTAAGGCTATAGGTGCCTGGAAGATCCAAAATATGTGCTTTTACACCACGGGGCAGCTTGCAGATGCCCTCTTTTTTTTCTACAGTTATTCCTGGGTAGTTGCCCACTTTTTGCTTTAGTCCGGTAAGTTGGTTAAAGACCGATGTTTTCCCGGTGTTGGGGTTCCCTATGAGTGCTACCTTGATCTGTTTGCTCATTACTAAATGGTATCTTCGATTAGATCAAGCTCTATTTGAAGGGCTA
>CAXMOE010000173.1:383-5511 GCA_964194835.1 uncultured Flavobacteriaceae bacterium
TATGGCGATATGGGAACCATTCACATTAATGTAGAGTGGGTCGTTAAAGGGAGCCACCTGAATCAATTCTATCGTATTACCCGGCAAACAACCCAATTCCAACAATTTTATGGGGAGTAAATCTTGGGCAAATTCCTTGATAATTCCTTTTTGTCCACGTTTTAAATGTGCAACGGTAGTAATCAATTCTTATTTAGATTAAATTTAAGTAAGGACAAAAATAAAGGAAAAATATGAATAAAAGTCGTAAAAGTTTGGTAAATCTTGGAAGCGGAATTATTCGGTATATAAGGCTTTAAGGATTTCCAGATCTTCTAAAAGTTCGGTTATTTCTTCGGTTTTGGTGCCATCATAGGTGCCTCGAATTCTACCCTCTTTGTCCACCAGAATAAAGTTTTCGGTATGGATCATGTCAAAAGTGCCGCCGTCACCATCTTCCTTTACTGCCAAATAAGACTTTCTGGCCAGTTCATAAATGTGTTTTTTGTCTCCTGTAACCAGGTTCCATTTTCGGTCCACCACTCCTTTTTCAAGTGAGTATTTTTTAAGCTGGGCCACAGAATCGATCTCAGGGGTAACCGAATGCGAAAGCAATAGAACCTCATCATCGTCCAAAATAGTTGCTTGTATATCTACCATATTCTTTGTCATTATGGGGCAGATACTGGGACAGGTGGTAAAGAAAAAATCGGCTATATATATTTTGTTCTCATAGTCCTTTTGGGTCACGGTTATCCCGTTTTGGTTGGTCAAAGAAAAATTGGCTATAGTATGGTATTTTTTTACATGTGTGAGGCTACTGTCAACCAATTCAGGGTTAAAATCTGAGGGTTGGTAGATCTGCAGGGTCTTTTTGGGTAACAGGGCATTGTAGAAAAGGTAAATAATAATTGAGGAAAGGACCAAAAGGACCACCCCAAATAGTTTGTATTTGCCAAAAAAAGAAAGCATACCTTTTTTTCGCAAAGATAAGCCAGAGTTCCACTTTATTCCAATGTTTGGGAAATCTTTGCTGCCAATTGTTTCTTAAAAATAGATGTAGGCTCAATAGTTTCTTTTTTTAAGACCTTGTAAAAGTGTACTTTTGTCCGATTTTAATTTTAGAACGTATAGATGAGTCCAATACTGATAAAGACCATACAATTTTTTATAAGTCTTTCTTTCTTGATAGTCCTGCATGAGTTGGGACATTTTATCCCTGCAAAAATATTTAAGACAAGAGTAGAGAAATTTTACCTGTTTTTTGACATCAAGTATTCCTTGTTCAAGAAAAAAATAGGGGAGACTGTGTATGGAATTGGATGGTTGCCCTTGGGAGGTTATGTGAAGATATCTGGGATGATCGATGAGAGCATGGATACCGAACAGATGGCACAAGAACCCAAGCCTTGGGAGTTTCGGAGCAAACCTACATGGCAACGGCTTATTATTATGTTGGGTGGGGTTACGGTTAATTTTATCCTGGCCATCATTATCTACATTGGTATGGCCTATTCCTATGGCGACCAATATATTCCGATGGACAGTTTAAAGGATGGTATTTATGTTGCCGAAAAGACCATTGGGGATAAATTGGGTGTACAAACCGGGGACCATATTCTAGCGGTTGATGGAAATAAAATTGAAAATTTTAATAGCGTATTTGGTGAAATCGTCAATGGAAGTACTATTACCATTGAAAGGGATGGCAGTACAATTGAACAGGAAATCCCAGTGGATTTTATTTCCACCCTACTCGAAGACGAAGAGAAAATACGATTCCTAGGTTTTAGACAACCCTTTGTGATCAATAAAGTTTCCAAGGGTTCTCCCAATACTGGGGTAGATTTTAGGAAAAATGACTGGGTCGTTGCCATTAATGGGGAAGAATTGACCTATTTGGATGAGGCCATGGAAATATTGGAGATGAACAAGGGGCAGCAAATTGATGTTTCTGTAGAACGGGAAAATGGGACTTCAGAAACCCTTAAGGTACAGGTAGATAGTGAGGCGAAAATGGGAGTTGCAC
Source organism: uncultured Flavobacteriaceae bacterium (assembly GCA_964194835.1). Lineage (GTDB taxonomy): Bacteria > Bacteroidota > Bacteroidia > Flavobacteriales > Flavobacteriaceae > CAXMOE01. Next base: position 2,392 of record CAXMOE010000173.1, read on the forward strand.
TTGCTGGACTTACCATGCAAGATTATGAAGAGCGGGGTTTTCTTAAAGTGGAAAGTCGGAAATATTCTTTTTTTGAAGCTATTCCGGCAGGAATAGATAAAGGGGTCACTACGCTTACGAGTTATGTAAAACAACTTAAGAAAATATTCAACCCGGAAACAGGGGCGTACAAGGGTGTGGGAGGATTTGCAGCAATTGGAGGTCTGTTCCCGGATACTTGGAACTGGGCTGCTTTTTGGAGCACAACCGCACTGCTTTCCATTATTTTGGCTTTTATGAACATCTTGCCCATCCCTGCTTTGGATGGCGGCCATGTTATGTTTTTATTGTACGAAATGGTCACTGGTAGAAAGCCCAGCGATAAGTTCTTGGAGTATGCTCAGATGACAGGATTCCTGTTGTTAATCGCTTTATTGTTGTTTGCCAATGGTAACGATGTATATAAATGGTTATTTAAGTAATCGTTATATTTTTTCTTCAAAATAGTTCTTTTTCAGATTAGTTAATTACAACCTATATTTTAGGGTGATTTTCAGTATTTCTATTTGACTAATTCAAAATGGCTGTATTTCATCGAAAATATGGAACAAGGTTACATTTTAATAGGCCGATAATTTATATTGCGCTTAGATACTGGGTATAACCCTTAAAATCAGGGACTAAAACCTACTCTGTAATAATTAACAATAAAACTAGAAATCATGAAAATTAAACTTTTTTCGATTTTTTTATTAGCAGTTTTGGCGAGCTTTATAAGTTGTACCGATAGTGATGGATCTAACATGGATACTGGAAAATTGGTAATTCAACTTACAGATGCCCCTTTTCCGCACGATTTGGTCGCGGAGGCGAATGTGACCATTTTCAAGATTGATGCTCGGTATAAAGGAGAGGACATGGAAAACGAAATGGAGAATGAAATGGAAGGGGAAACAGAGGAGGAAATGGAAAACGAGGACGGTTCTTCTTTTGTGGTGTTAATGGAAGAGGAAATCCAGGTAAATCTTTTGGACCTTACCAATGGTATAACAGAGACTCTTGTAAATACGGAAGTCCCAGTGGGAACTTATGATTTGATCCGAGTATATGTACGAGGCATCAATGTTGTACTTGTGGATGAAACATCCTTCGATTTAAAAGTTCCTAGTGGTGAACAAACAGGGATCAAGGTCTTTGTTAAACCCGGCCTAACTGTGGCTGGAGGGCTAACATCAGACCTTTTACTGGACTTTGACGTAAGTAAATCATTTGTGGCTCAAGGCAATTTGAGTTCTGCTGCTGGTATAAAAGGGTTCCATTTTAAACCGGTAATAAAGGCATCCAATATGTCCACAGCAGGTAGTTTGTCGGGTATGGTAACCACGATTGTTGAAGATATGGCTGTTGGCATGGAAGGGGTGCAAATAGCGGTATTTGCAGCCGATACACTGAATACTACGACCTTTACCGATATGGATGGTGCCTATATGGTACTTGGATTAATGGCAGGTTCATACGATGTGGCTGCTGAATTGGAAGGTTATGAAAGGCTGACTGTAGAGGATATACAAATTGTCCCGGCCAATAAAACAATACAGAATTTTGAACTGGTCCCAGCACCCTAGAGTATAAAAAATTCAATGATAAAAGGTGGGGTATTATGATCCCACCTTTTTTTATGGACAGGGATTGGTTTTAAAAATGTTAAATGTGCATTTTTTTTGTTTGGGGATACTAAAAAAACATTTATATTTGCACCCGCCTAAATACTATAAGGGCAAATGACATACACTCCTCCTTAGCTCAGTTGGTTAGAGCATCTGACTGTTAATCAGAGGGTCCTTGGTTCGAGTCCAAGAGGGGGAGCAGATAAAGCCTAGTAGATACTATATTTACTAGGCTTTAATTTTTTTAAACTTTCATTTATCCCACAATCTAAAAGTTCAAGAAGCGCTTATTCCCAATATTTCATACCTCTGTCTTACAAGCAGGGGGTCACTGGTTCGAATCCAGTAGGGCCCACATTGAATAACAAGGAGTTACGGCATAAATTTGATGTAACTCCTTTTTTAATTGCACAAAAATTACACAAAAACTTACATTTAACTGTTATGATTAACAGGGTATCTGTTATTGAATTAAATTACTATTACAAGAGTATATTCAAATTTTATTAAAACTGCCTAAAAGTTTAAATGAAGGATCCCTGGATAACATTTATATCGAACGTTTCTGGAAGTCGATTAAATATTAAAAAATATATCCAAATCCTCCAAAGGGAGGTCTTGACCTATATCAGATGGTAAACGGTTATATTGAGTTCTACAATACCAAAAGAAGATACATCAAAAAAGGAAAAGTATCGTTAAATCAGATTTATGCTGCCAAAAAAATAGCATCATAATCAACAAAGTATTAAGTTTAAACTGTCTTATAGAGTAAGAGTATTGTAAATTGAAAGGTGTTAATACAAAATCATCTTTAATAGTTTAAAACATATAGTTAATATCCATATAAAGGTAGAAGTAATTTGAAAGGATAGTTAGTTTTACTGAAAATCTAAACATTGAAATGCATGTTGCAAGCCATAATGACAAAGCCTGGAAAAATTCAGTTTAATGAAATAGATAAGCCTATTCCAAAACCCAATGAGGTATTATTAAAAATTAGGAAAATTGGTGTTTGTGGTTCCGATATACATGTTTACCATGGATTGCACCCTTATACTTCTTTTCCTGTTGTACAAGGTCATGAAGTTTCGGGAGAAATTGTTTCCTGTGGCCCAAATGCTTCAAAATATGATGTAGGGCAATTGGTAACATTTATGCCTCAAATAACATGTGGCACATGCTATCAATGTAAACACGGTGATTACCATATTTGCGAAAGCCTTAAAGTAATGGGGTTTCAAACAGGCGGTGCCGCACAGGAATATTTTATAGTACCAGAGGAAAATATAATTCCACTTTCGAAAAATATTACACCAGAAATTGGCGCTATGATAGAGCCTATTTCTGTGGCAGTACATGCCATACGAAGGTCTGCAATGAATATTAATGGAAAAAATGTATTGGTGTTAGGAGCAGGACCAATTGGTAACCTTACCGCACAAGTAGCGAATGCTTTGGGCGCAACGGTAAT
>CAXMOE010000174.1:0-300 GCA_964194835.1 uncultured Flavobacteriaceae bacterium
ACCATTTTTCATCGGCTGTCTGCAGTATTGCGCAAAATACGATTCGACCATGTCCTTCCAATGCTTCCTGGCGTGTACTGAGTTTCAGACAAGCATGATACGTTGATGGTTAATCGTACGATTGCCCAATTCTTTACCAAACAGTTTTTCCATTTGTTGGGTTACCGGAGCAAGCGAATAGATAAGAATCACCTGGTGATGGTAAATCGAGAAGCAGTTACAAAAAACAACGATTATGGAGATACTCAATGGTGCCAATAACATGTGGCCCTAAAAAGATTATATAAAAACCCAAATATA
>CAXMOE010000174.1:310-5484 GCA_964194835.1 uncultured Flavobacteriaceae bacterium
GAAAAATTAAATGCAGATAGCACATTTTTTCACCCTCGAGATCCAAAACCCTATACATTCTTATTGCCAATATTTGGTTTCGGGATGTTTGTAGTTCTCTATACCTTTGCAGCAGTGGTTTATCCGGGGGGATCACATGCAATGCCAGATCAAATCGGATTTAGTTTTTCACACAACTATTTATGTGACTTATTAGATAGCTATGCTATCAACGGAGTACTCAACGGGGCCAAGATTTTTGCAACGATAGCATTGGCAATATTGTGCTTCAGTATTGTATTGCTTTGGTTCTTTTTATCTGAATTATTTTTAGTTAAAAGTGTAACCCAACCTATAATGCGTATTACAGGAATTGCCTCTTTGATTACCCTCCTTTTTTTGACCTCCGAAACCCATGATATCATTGTAAATATTGCAGGAGTTCTAGGGACTGTTTCCTTTGCAAGCTGTCTTATGGGACTTTTTAAGGCAAAATATTACAAGCTTTTCATTATTGGCTTTTTTTGCCTGTTAATATTTTTGGGAAATTATTATATCTATGAAACAGGGACTTTTATATATATCCTTCCAGTAGTTCAGAAAGTAACATTTGTTTGTTTTTTAAGTTGGTTTGTGTTATTGGATATTTCCGTTTATAAAAGTGTAAAATCTATCGGGACTCCTAAAAACAGGATATAATATTCTAGCCCGTACAATACGTAAATATCCCACGGAGATGAATATCAGGATTATCAAAAAAGATATGTTTTACAGGGGTTTAATGAAAAGACATTCATTCCCAAATAAAAGCTGCACAGAAGAATGAAATGCCCTATAATTCCAACTTACGAATTTCCCATCCTATGCCCTTTGTTTTAACAGCGATTAGGCCATCGGCAATTAATTTTGTACCTAAACTTGGGCGTACATATCGTCTAATTGTTAATTGGATACCATCTCTTCTATTAAAAAATTCCACGATTTTACCGGAGGTATCCATCAATACATCATGATATTTGTATTCGTAAATCTTTAACTTAAATTCATTATTTCCCTTAAATACTTTTTCATAGGCAATTCCTGTAGTATATCCATCATTATACGGAGTAACATTCAAAAATTGGTGTTCAATTACAAGATCCCCTTTTTTATCAATGAATCCATATATAGGGATTTGATCTTCAAGTTTTTGCACAAGACACCGTTCATTATTAAAACTAGGATAGCGAACACTTGTAATGTCAGATGCAGCGGTATCGGGATTCTCGTTCCAGACCAAATCGTCCCTGAAATCAATTACAAGGTTACCTTCCTTGTTTATGAAACCCCATTGGTTTCCTTTTCTTACGGCGGCAAGGCCTTCACTAAAAGGAGCTATTTCATCAACGCCCTTTATGTCCTGTGAAAATGAGAATACAGGAGCCATAAGGATGATTGCAAATACTAAATAAATAATTCTCATGATAATTACTTTTATAATTTTTACTAAGGTAAAGTATTGCAAACAAGGTTTGCATAAAATGATAATTGTCAGTTGGAAATTTTGATATGGGTCGATAAACAATATTCTTTGGCTAAGCATTGCATGGCTGTTATGAATAACTTAAGGAAAACTTAACTTCACACAATAACTTTCAAAACATAATATTGGAATAAATCATGCCCTTCAGGTCTTTTGGAAGTCCATCCCTAATATCTTCCATTTCGCCTAAGGATATGTATTTTCTTAAATGTATAAAGGTAGTCCTGATATACTGCTCAGCAATTTCGTCGCTGAATTCAAAATCGTTAATTGCTGAAATTCCGTCGTGCTTTCTTACCAGATCAATAAATTCTGCCATATGTTTAATTCTAGGGTTTTTTTTAATACTCCAGCCGTTTACATAAACTGCTTTCAGGAACATTGGTAATTGGGAGATTAATTGCATGGATTCTTGCGGAGTGATGATATCCCGTAAAGCGTGCAGTATGGAGCTTAAAATTCTTCCGGCCTTATCACGGTCGTTACCTACATTCATTTTTTTGGTATATCCTTTTAAAAAGGTATTCCCCTCGGTTGCGTATTGATTGAAATTGAGTGCCATGATAAGATGTATTAAGGTGATTCATAAAGTTGGCGCCTTATTTTTATTTTGGAAATGACAATGGTCATTTTTAATGGAAAGATCTGCAATTATCTTTGGGGATAACATTAAAAATCTAGTAATATGACTGTCGATATTCAATATGTGCAAATGGCTACAAGTGAGGCAATGAGCACCTTTATAACAGAAAAATTGAATGCTATTTCCAAAAAGTATGATTGGATCATTAAAGCCAATGTGTTTTTTAGGATAGAAAATGACCCAACTGGTAACGGAAAAATATGTGAAATTCAAATTAGTGCCCCAGGACCATATCTCTTTGCTAGATCCACCGAAAATCATTTTGAAAAAGCGGCAGTTGCCTCCCTCAAGGACATCGAAAAACAATTGAAAAAACGAAAAGGTATCCTCCAAAAGCATTAGGTGTTTTACTATAATATTTTGGATTGGCTGAAAAGGTCTTGTTATCCACCAAAAGGACCATTTTGGAAATTATTGGAAATACCTTAATCTATTGCTGTAAAAGCATTCTAAGTTTTGCCAACAAAATTAATTCGGATTTGTTAATGCCTGCAAACGAAGAAGCAATTGCATCAGCTGTATTCCAAATAAGCAATCGAATCCTAGGGGTAAATTTTGCTTTATACTCCTTAAAGAAGTCCTTAAATTCTTCATAATAAATTCCGGCTTCTTTTTCTTCCCCCTGCAACCAATCAAATACAATTTCTATTTGGAAGGCGGCATCGGTGCCAAACTCATCGGCCACATCGTCCACCGTCAGCCAGTGTTCTTTAATGCTTTCCTTGAGTTTTTTAATTTCGACGGAGTGTATGTGCTTATCCGCCATAGCAACAGCATAGAATAACTTCCCCAAATTTTGGTATAGCTCATTCTTTATTTTGTGGGATTGTAACATTATTGCCTGAATTGTTAATTCAAAAGTAGACCGCTACGGATTTTTTTTTCATGATAAATATCAGTTATAAAGTTTAACTTTGATTTATGAAGGTTTTTCAAGAGAGCGGTAATATTTTTAATCTACTTTCGGAAGGTGTTTCGGAAGGAATCATTGTAGTAAACAATGAACAATTAATCGTAGCAACCAATTCGTCTACTGAGACTATGTTCGGCTATCGCAAGGAGGAACTGGTTGGGAAACAACTGAATATTTTAATTCCTTCAAAATACCATCACAATCATGGCAGTCACTTTGAACACTTTCTTGAAAAAAGTGCGAAACGTAAAATGGCGGAGGGACGAGAGCTCTACGGAATGCGAAAGAATGGGGAGGAATTCCCATTGGAAGCTGGTTTAAACCCTTTTAAATTGTATGGTTCTACTTATGTAATGGCCCTGGTCATGGATGTTACCCAAAGAAAACAACAAGAAAAGCACATACAAGGGCTTAATGATGAACTAGAAGGAAAAATTGAACACAGAACCGAAGAACTGAATCGAACTGTCTCCGAACTTAGAGAGGAAGTGAGATTGAGAAAGGAAGCAGAAACCCTGACCAAGGAAGCATTGAGAAAAGAACGGGAGCTCAACGAACTTAAAACAAAGTTTCTCTCCTTGGTTTCCCATGAATTTAAAACTCCCTTGAGCAGTATCCTTACCTCTACTACCTTGCTATCCAAATACACCCAGACCGAACAACAGGAAAAAAGAGATAAACATGTTAATACCATTAAGAACAAGGTGAAGTATTTGGATACCATTCTTACCGATTTTTTGTCTGTTGAACGTTTGGAAACAGGAAAAGTCAGCTATAAGTTTACTACCTTCCATTTGAGTAAACTAGTGAACGAAGTGGTATACGATGCCAATATGTTGTTAAAAACCGGACAAAACATATTGTACCCTCAAAACATTGATGATCTACTTGTAGAATGTGATGAGAAAATCCTTGAACTTATATTATCGAACTTATTGCACAATGCGTTAAAGTACTCCCCTGAATTTTCAAAAATTGAGATAAAAGTTGTAAATAGTGGCGAGTATATTGTTATTAAAGTAATTGATCAGGGTATTGGTATTCCAAAGGAAGAACAGAAATATATCTTTAATCGTTACTTCAGGGCAGAGAATGCACTATTGACACAGGGCACAGGAATTGGATTGAATATTGTAAAGGGGCATCTTGAAAATTTGGGAGGATCTATTAACTTTATAAGTGAAGTAGACATAGGTACCACGTTCAGTATTAAATTGCCGATAACTAACAAATCCATGTAAAAATGAAGACAATACTTTTAATAGAGGACGACACAGCTCTTAGAGAAAATACCGAAGAGCTTTTGGAACTTTCCAATTATAAGGTAATTACTGCCCCTAATGGGCGTATTGGAATAAACAAGGCCCTGGAATCCCTTCCTGATATCATCGTATGCGATATTATGATGCCCGAGGTAGATGGTTATGGGGTATTGCAGAAACTGTCATCCGATGATACTACAAAACATATCCCCTTTATATTTCTTTCTGCAAAAACAGAGCATAAGGAGATACGAAGAGGTATGGATTTGGGTGCAGATGATTACTTAACCAAACCTTTTGATGAAGATGATCTTATCAGTGCAATCGAGAGTAGGTTGGCCAAGGCTGAGTTGATAGCCAAAATGGAAAAAACGACGGAATCAAATCTCCCAAACATTAAGAATGAACTTCGGAACCTTAATGAACTTAAGATGTTCTTTGATGACAACGGAGTGCCTTATGATTTTAAAATTGGAGAAATAATTTACGGCGAAGGGGATCATTCCAACAAAATATATCTAATTCGAAAAGGAGTTGTAAAATGTCATAAAATTGATGAGGAAGGCAAGGAACTAATCACTGCTTTACATTCTTCAGATGATTTTCTTGGCTTTACTTCTTTTATGGACAACATACCATACCATGAATCGGCCACTGCGGTTGAAGATGTTATGCTGTCAGGAGTATCAAAAGAAAATTTAAAGGTAATTCTGGAAAAGAACCATAATGTGTCTATGGAATTAATGGGATTGCTCACTGAAAACCTTACCGAAGTTAAGGAACAGTTATTGCAAATGGCCTATAGTTCGGTCCGTAAAAAAACAGCACAGACCCTCCTACAATTTGCTGACATTC
>CAXMOE010000175.1:0-3529 GCA_964194835.1 uncultured Flavobacteriaceae bacterium
TACCCCAGAATCCATGGTACATGTATTGCATAAAATGTATAGAGAAATACCTAGGGAACGATTGTATAATTTATTTCCTTTAGGTGGAGAGTCTGGCACGTTAAAGGACTGGTATAAGGGAAATCCAAATCCCTATATCTACGCTAAATCGGGAACCTTGGGGAACAACTACTGCTTAAGTGGTTACCTTATTACCAAATCGGGGAAAACTTTGATTTTTAGCTTTATGAACAATCACTTTAAGAAACCCAACCCAGAAGTCAAACAACAGATGGAAGCAATTTTTGAGAGGATACGGGAAAGGTATTGATTTCTTAACTTGTCCTATTCTAAATGTTGGTAATTCTATCAGTCAAATAACGAATTTATTTTTGCATACTGCAGCAACAGGATGGATTTAGCGTCCTTGATTTCTCCAGTCTTTATCATTTCCATGCTTTTGTCAAAAGTATATTCCAAGACTTGAATGTTTTCACTTTCATCGGTTGCTCCCCCACCTTCACTCACTTTCATTTGTGCGTTATATTCTCCTATAAAGAAATGAAGTATCTCTGTCACCGACCCAGGGGACATATAGGATTCAAAAACCTTTTGTACCCGATTAATTTTATATCCTGTTTCCTCTTCAACTTCCTTTTTGATGCATTCTTCGGGATGGATACCATCTAAAAGGCCGGCACAAACCTCAATCATCATTCCATCATCATTGCCATTTATATAGGTCGGAATTCGGAATTGTTTGGTCAATATTACCGTTCCTTTTATTTTGTTATACAGCAGAATTGCGGCACCATTCCCCCGATCATAAGCTTCCCGAACCTGGGTTTCCCAAGAACCATCTTCCTTATGGTAGTCAAAAGTAAATTTGTGAAGCGAATACCAATTATCCGATAAAAGTTCTTTTTTAATATTCTTTACCTTACCGTTTTTCATTTTCAACTCAACTATTTTACTGTTACCGCATTGTTCAAATATCGCCTAAATGGGAGCATTTCCTTATATACACTTACGACTTTGTCCATAAAATCACCATTGTATACCTCTTTCTCAGAAAATGTATGTATTACTGCAAATGTTTTATTTCGTAACAACTCAATATGTGTATGGTCATTTGAAAAACCTTTTGGGGCCCTTATCAATTTTTCGTCTTCATATAGCTCACCAAAAGTTTCTTTAAATGATTTTTTATTGATTATTTTATTGAATTCTTCCCCATCATAATCAATTGCATCCCGTATACTTCTTAAACTTTGTGGATCTGGCCTCCAAAGACCACCGGCAAAAAGCGATTCATTGGTTCCGAACTGAATGTAAAAATCACCAGAATTGGGGGCTTTATCCACTCCGGCACCAAAATGATTCTTATATACAGGTTTGTTGGGATGGAACATCAAGTTATTATTGATGCGATTAATTCCTTTTTTTCCTGGTGTAGCGTAATATTTTTCATCAATACTTGCCAAGGTAATATCCAAATCGTCTAACCAAGAAATATAAAAGTCACGTATCCTATGATACCTTTTTCTATTTATGTCCATCCATTCCTTAGAATTGTTCTTTTCCAAGTCTCTAAGGAAATCATAAAGATTTTTAAAATTCATAGATTTTAGAACCTGTTATCACCGTCCAATAAATCACCAATACCGCCAAGGAGGCTGCCTTCACCCTTTTTTTTGCCTCCGGTTTTTGGGGCAGATGCCAAGACCCGATTTGCCAACCTACTAAAGGGAAGTGATTGAATATATACCGTTCCTGGCCCCCTTAAACTGGCAAAAAATAGCCCCTCACCTCCAAATACAGTATTTTTTATACCTCCTACAAATTCTATGTCATAGTCCACATCTTTGGTAAAACCTATTATACAACCTGTATCTACTTTTAATACCTCCCCCGGACCTAACACCTTTTTGGCCATGGTTCCACCGGCATGTACAAAGGCCATTCCATCTCCTTCCAACTTTTGCATAATAAAACCTTCCCCACCGAATAAGCCCCTACCTAATCGTTTAGAGAACTCAATTCCCACGGAAACTCCCTTCGCCGCGCATAAAAATGCATCTTTTTGACATATAAACTTTCCTTGTTTTTCCGACAAATCTATTGGGATGATCTTACCTGGATAAGGAGAGGCAAAGCTGACTTGCTTTTTTCCCTGACCCACATTCAGAAAGGCAGTCATAAAAAGACTTTCACCAGTCAGCAATCGTTTACCTGCCGAAAATAGTTTTCCCAATACTCCAGAATCTTGATTTGATCCATCTCCGAAAATGGTATCCATCTTAATATCGGTATCCATCATCATAAAACTTCCTGCTTCAGCAACGACAGCTTCCTGCGGATCTAATTCTATCTCCACAAATTGCATTTCTTCCCCGTGAATCTCGTAATCTATTTCATGTGCATTCATCCTTTATGACTTTATTTATTTAGGTGTTATTTATCTGTTTTGAAGCATTAATTCCATCTACATTTGTTGGTAGCGTGGTTATCTAATTTGTTACAATAAATGCTCTTAAACTTTATAAACTATTTTTTAACCGTAGCGTCCATTCAAAATTAAATGTGGAGACTACAACACCTTCTGTATTGACACCGACAGATTTCATCCAAATGGTTTGACCTTCACCTGTTGCTATGGTTTTGTTCAAGGCATCCTTAATTAGATGTCCATCCTCACAGCTAAAAGTTATTCTTCCAGTGGCTTTCTTGGAAAAATTTGCATTGTTGTTGGCAACCAACATGGAAATTTTTTTCCCGCTTTCCCTGATTTGATCTATCACCAAAGCCCCAGTGGTCAGTTCTGCAGCCATCCCCTGTACGGCCCAAAACATAGAATTAAAAGGATTTTGATTGATCCACTTATGCTTTATGGTAACAATTGCCTTTTGCTTATCCATATATATTAAACGTACACCGCACCACCATGCTGAAGGCAATTTAAAAAAGCTGAACATATTGAATTTACTGGTAATACTTGCCATATTCACTTTATATTATTCCCTAAAAGTATTGAAAATAATTGACCTGTGAAATGTTAAATAAAAGTTAATTATAGTACTATGTTTTGCATAATACCTTCCTTTAGATATATATTTGCATAAGAAACTAATATGCCATGACAGAGACATTGACCAAACACGAAAGAAATTTATCGGCCATTATACATGCGTCCACTTTTTCCAAGTACTTTATTCCTTTGGGAAATTTCATCTTACCGTTGATTCTTTGGATGGCAAATAAGAAAGAGCATGAATTTGTGGACTATAATGGGAAACAGGCCTTAAACTTTCAAATTAGCATGTTTTTATACTCTATAGTATTGGGAATAATAAGTGTACCTTTTTTTCTAGGTTTTTTGCCAAGTATTTTTGACAACGGCCATTTTGATTTTCCACATTTTAATGATTTCAACGGGTTTAACATCAATTTTGATAGTGATAATTTTAATTTCAGTCCTTTTTTATGGCCATTGGGAGTCACAGGACTACTGCAGGCAACCCTTGTCATCATTAATATCGTTTATACCATT
>CAXMOE010000175.1:3539-5455 GCA_964194835.1 uncultured Flavobacteriaceae bacterium
ATACGGACCAACGAAGGACAGACTTTTAGATATCCGATCACAATTAATTTTATAAAATAATAGAAATATAAGTATTAGTATTCATCACACTAATAAGGAGTTATTCATCAAATCAATTATGGAGCTTATCCATCAATCAAAAAACGAACAATTAATCTAATAGACCATGCAGCTATGAACATTGAAAACACAAAAGCGCAAATGCGAAAAGGAGTTTTGGAGTATTGCATCCTCTCTATCTTGAACGGGGAAGATAAGTATACTTCTGAAATTCTGAGTACCTTAAAAGACGCTAAGATGCTTGTGGTGGAAGGAACCATTTATCCATTGCTTACAAGACTTAAAAATGCTGGATTACTCAACTATCGTTGGGAAGAATCTACCTCGGGTCCACCACGTAAATATTATACGTTGACCGAAACGGGCAAGTTGTTCCTAAAAGAATTGAACACTACCTGGGATGAATTAAGGCATGCCACAAATCTGGTAACCAACACAAAAAACAAGTAACGATGAACAAGACAGTAAATATAAATCTCGCTAATATATTCTTCCATATCGATGAAGAAGCCTATAGCAAACTACGACGTTATCTCGAGGCCATTAAACGTTCCTTTGCCAATACAACCGGCAATGATGAAATCATAAATGATATTGAGGCCAGGATAGCAGAACTATTCAAGGAAAAAATGGAAAATGACAATCAGGTCATTACCCAAAAAGAAGTGGATGAGGTCATTAATATTATGGGGCAACCTGAAGATTATATGGTCGACGAAGACATTTTTGAAGATGCTCCCAAGGCAACCACCTCGCCAAATAGGGTAAAAAAACTGTATAGAGATATCGATTCAAAATATATAGGAGGAGTTTGTTCCGGTCTGGAACACTATTTAGGGTTCGATGCCCTTTGGATACGTCTCATCTTTATTTTCTTGGCCGTTTTTACCGGTTTTGGATTCATTGCATATATCTTATTGTGGATATTGGTCCCCGAGGCCGCTACCACTTCCCAAAAATTGGATATGAAGGGAGAGGCGGTTAATATAAGTAACATTGAACGCAAGGTTAAAGAAAGTATTGATGAAGTAACCAGCAAGGTTAAAAATGTGGATTACGAAAAAGTTGGGAACCAAGTAAAGAGTAGTGGAAAGACTTTTTTTGATACCATAGGAGATATCATCATGTTCTTGTTTAAAGTATTTGCAAAGTTTATAGGGATCCTTTTGATCATTATTGGAGCTTCTACCCTTATAGGCCTGTTTATTGGCTTTTTTACAGTGGGTATCTTGGACATGGTACATATACCGGGTATTGATTTCTATGACATGATGAGTTCAACTGAGGCCCCCATATGGTTGGTGTCCCTACTATCGTTTTTCGCTATTGGGATTCCATTTTTCTTCCTGCTTTATTTAGGGTTGAAAATATTGGTAAATAACCTGAAATCGATTGGAAATATTGCTAAATTTTCCTTGCTGGGTCTTTGGTTAATGTCAATAATTGGTCTTACGGTTTTGGGAATTAAGCAGGCTTCGGCCCATGCCTATACAGGAAGCGTCTCAGCTACTGAAGAACTGTATTTCGACAACAGTATAGATACGCTTCAGATTGTAATGACCTCAAGTGATTTATATGAAAATCAAGAAAATGTGGGAATCAACGGAATGACCGTGACCTATAGTGAGGATGGAGATCGGCTTTTGTTTTCCGATGATATTCTTTTTGATATTAAAAAGACCAACGATACGGTAACCAGCATAAAAACCAGAAAAGATGCCGATGGCAGTTCCTTTTCAGAAGCTAGGGAACGATCTGGGAAAATAAATTACGGCTATTCTGTAGAAGGCAATAGCATTATTTTGGACGATTTTCTAACGACCGATATTAAAAACAAGGTTAGGGATCAGGAAGTA
>CAXMOE010000176.1:0-5385 GCA_964194835.1 uncultured Flavobacteriaceae bacterium
TTGGGCCATATGATCCAACTCTCGAACCATATCAGTATTTAACAAGGACATATAACCTTCCCTACCCCCCCAGAATACATAATTTTCACCTCCCAAAGCCATCGTGGCATCAAGTGCTAATTTCACCTGGCCGCCAGCTCGTGCCACTACATCAAAATCGGGATTGGTGGCAGCCCCGTTCATGTAGCGTGGATTGGAGAAACAATTGGAGGTGCCCCAAAGTAATTTTACACCCGATGCTGCTTTCTTTTCTTTTATATAGTCGATAATGGTGGCCAATCTTTTCTCCGATTCAGCAAAAGTTGGTCCTTCTTGGATTAAATCGAAATCATGGAAACAGAAGTAATCAAATCCCATTTTGGTGATAAATTCAAAAGCCGCATCGGCTTTATCTTTAGCTGCCCGAATCGGATCGGAAGATTGGTCCCAAGCAAAATTCTGGGTCCCTGGGCCAAAAGGATCGGATCCTTGTCCGCAGAATGTATGCCAATAGGCGACGGCAAACTTAAAATGATCTCGCATTGTTTTTCCAGCTACCACTTGTTCCGGGTTGTAATACTTAAATGCCAAAGGATTATCGGAATCCTTTCCTTCAAATTTAATTTCCCCTATCCCTTTAAAGTATTCTTTATCTCCTATTAAAGCCATTGTTTCGGTATTATGTGTTGATTAGTATTTCCAATTCTTTTTTCCAGTTTTCATATGCATTTATATACGCTAGTTTATCTCTAACTGGTGTATAGGTCTTTACTAGGTCGTTGCTCATAATAGTTGAGCCAAACTTTTCAAAATTTCCTTCGTGCAAAACTGCCGCCCTTGCCGCCCCTATAGCACCTGTAGTATTATAGATTTCTATTTGGTGTGAAATTAAAGTAGCAATGGTATTTGTAAATATTTCGGACCGAAATAGATTGTCATTTCCTGCCCTGATAACTTTCATTTGGATACCATCGGATTTTAAAATTTCGATTCCGTACACAAAGGAAAATGCGATCCCTTCCAGTGCGGCTCTACAGATATGCGCCTTGTTGTGGTTGTTGAAATTAATGTTCAACAACCTGGTTCCAATATCTTTATTGTTCAGCATTCTTTCTGCCCCGTTGCCAAACGGAATCATACATACCCCGTCCGATCCAACAGGAATTTTAGCCGCTAGATCGTTCATTTCTTGATAGGATGCCACCGCTAAATTATTCAGCAACCATCTATATTGGATACCCGCTCCGTTAATACATAAAAGCTTTCCTATTCGTGGGTCACTGCCTTTCGTATAATTTACATGCGCAAAATTATTTACGCGGGAACTTTCTTTAACGGACAAACTATCCGTAATCGCATAAACCACTCCAGATGTTCCACCAGTAGCAGCCACTTCTCCAGGATTAAATACATTTAAAGAAAGTGCATTGTTGGGCTGGTCACCTGCTCTATAACAAATAGGTGTTCCAACCGCCAAACCGCATTCTTCTTCCGCTTTGGCACTTACTTTAGATTGTATACCAAAAGTCTCCACAATATCTGGGACAAGATCTTTTTCCAACCCGTAATGGTCCAACAAAAAATCTGCTAGAGTATCCTTTTTAAAATCCCATAAGATCCCTTCAGATAGTCCAGATATAGTGGTATTAATTACATTGGAAAATTTATAGGCAATATAATCTCCCGGGAGCATAAACTTACTCGTTTGCTTATAAATTCCAGGTTCGTTTTCTCTTACCCATTTTAGTTTAGATGTCGTAAAATTTGCTGGGGAGTTTAGTACGTGGGCATTGCATTTTGCTTCTCCTATTTCCTCAAAAGCTCTTGCTCCAATTTCCACAGCCCTACTATCACACCAGATGATGGAATTTCTGAGTGAATTACCATTTTTGTCGACCAATACAAGTCCATGCATTTGGTACGCGATCCCAATCCCCTTAATCTGTGTTCTGGATACATTGTATTTTTTCTTTAGAGCATGTATTGCAGCACATGTATTTTTCCACCAATCATCGGGGTTTTGTTCTGCCCAACCATTTTTTAATGCCAACATGGTCATTTCCGTTTCGGGTTCTTGAACCACACCGATGCTCCTCCCAGAAGAAATTTCAACCAAGGCTGCTTTTACGGAAGAACTGCCAATATCTAATCCTAAATAATACATACAAGTTATTTCCTCTAGAGGGTTTTGGTTGATGAACTAAAAATACTGAATAATTATTCAACTTCAATTCTATATAATGGACGAATATGTCAGGGTTTAAGTGTTATGTTGACTAAACATTTGAATACAACATTTAAACCCAATTAATACATTGAATCATGATTACTATTCTTAAACTGAAACTTGTTATAATCTCAGGGATTATTATGTTATTTGTTGTAGGTTGTAACGGTATGCCCAAAATTGAATCCGAATCTCAGCCTATTACACATGAGATCTGGAATAGCCTTCTACAATCCCATGTTTCCAATGAAGGATTGGTAAATTACAAAGGTTTAATTAAGGATAGTTTGCAACTCAACCAGTATCTTAATCTAATTGCAGCCCATCATCCCAATGACCAAAACTGGACGAACGATCAACAATTGGCGTATTGGATCAACGCCTATAATGCGTTTACCACACAATTAATAATCAGAAATTATCCTTTACAAGGGATTAAGAATATTAAGAATGGAATACCCTTTGTGAACTCGGTCTGGGACATTAAGTTTATTAAAATTGAAGATCAGACTTATGATTTGAATAATATAGAGCACGGTATCCTTCGTACACATTTTAATGAACCTAGAATACATTTTGCCGTGAACTGTGCATCAATCTCCTGCCCAAAACTTAGAAATGAGGCATATACCGCAAATAAAATTAATGCACAGCTTCATGATCAAGCCGTTTATTTTATAAATAATAGAGACAAGAACCTATTTATTACGGCGAATGAAATAAAAATTTCCAAAATATTTAGCTGGTTCAAAGGAGATTTCACCAAAGAAGGTGATCTCATCGATTTCATCAACACATTTGCAATCATAAAGATTTCAGCAGATGCAAAAATCGACCATATGGAATATGATTGGAACCTTAACGGCATAAAAAAATAACATGGAGGTTAAATCAAATATGCCTTTTGGGTTATTGCGTATTATTTTACAACCGGGGTAACCACAATATTTCTATATTCAATGGGGCCATCGCCATGACCGTGATCCCCTTGAATTAAAAATGGTCCAGGCTCGCCCTCCTTACTGTCAAGCGCCCCACCAGTGATTCCGGGAATGATCTGATCGCTAATTATGTGAATCCCATTTGCCACAATGGAAACCCTGTTGCCAATTAATGTAATATCATACGATTGCCACTCACCTGCATCTTTGGCAGCCATCTCATTCGGGGTAAGAAATCCATAGATGCCACCAAACAGAATATCGGAAGGCTCCATTCCTTTACTGTCGGTAACCTGTAATTCATATCGTCCACGTAAATAAATACCACTGTTACTGCCTTTTTGGATGCGGAACTCAATATGTAATTTAAAATCAGTGAACATTTCTTCTGACACCAAATTGGAGCCGGCCATAGGACTTGTTAAAACTCCCGACTCTGCAATCCATTGGTTTTCCCCCATCGCTTGCCACCCACTAAGATCCTTTCCGTTAAAAAGACTCTTGGACTCGCCCCAAACTGGATTTTTGGTATAAGCAAGTTTTGGAGCTCGTGATGCATGCCAATTGTAGGTTTTACCATCTACATAGTGGAAAGTTCCCTTTAAACCTGCACCTTCAATTTGACCTTCAACTTCAAAGTGGGCATCTTCTTCTTCCCATTGAGGTGGAATTTCAAAACTAAATTTCCCGTCATGGAACTTTACTTCAGAAATTGGCCTGGCGCTACCTTCGAAGTAGACAAACCGTCCTACAAGCGTATTGTTGCCAGAATGGCGGACCTCCAACCATGATGGAACCTCCTTCCCCTCGTAAGAAACAACCATATCCCATCGTCCTTCCAATGGATTTACTTCCTGAGCGAAAGTAGAAAACGGAATTGTAGCGAATAGCATACCCAGAAATCCTAAAAATAATTTTGATTTAATTTTCATTTTACTTTATCTGTTTCATTAATCGATAAATATAGATAATCTAAACTTATTTCACCCTATCGGTACAGTTCACTTGTTTGAATATTGGTCAAAATTTATTATCTTTTCGTTGCTTGCTTAAAACTGTACCTACTAAACGGTAGGGAGCTTAAGTGCTTTAGTTTTTATCAAATAAAATCACATATTATGGAAAAATTAAAAAAAGAAGACATCAAACAAGAGGTGTTCGACCTCTACGACGATTATGCACATAACAAGCTGCAACGACGAGAGTTTATTGAAAAACTATCACTTTATGCCGTTGGGGGCGTTACAGTCGCCTCGTTAATGAGCTTTATGATGCCCAATTATACCGATACAATGCTCGTGAATAAAAATGATCCAAAGTTAGATTCCGGTTACGTTACTTACAATTCGTCTAAAGGCGGTGGGCAAATTAAAGGACTGCTTTCAAAACCTGCTGATGCCAAAGGTAAATTGGGAGGTATTGTTGTGGTACATGAAAACAGGGGGTTGAATCCCTATATTGAGGATACCGCGCGAAGAGCCGCATTAGAAGGTTTCATAACGCTTGCCCCTGATGCATTGACTCCGTTGGGTGGCTATCCCGGAAATGACGATGAAGGAAGGGCAATGCAACGAAAACGAGATCGCAATGAAATGCTAGAAGATTTTATAGCCGCCTATAACTATCTTAAAGCGCACAAAGATTGTAGTGGTAAAATAGGTGTAGTGGGGTTTTGCTTCGGGGGTTGGATTTCGAATATGATGGCCGTAAAAGTTTCAGATTTGTCAGCCGCTGTACCATTCTATGGCGGACAGCCTAAAGAGGATATCGACAAGATCAATGCTCCTCTAATGCTGCAATTTGCTGGCCTCGATGAAAGGGTAAACGCAGGGTGGCCGGCTTATGAAGAAGCACTCAAGAAAAACAACAAGGAGTATGTTGCATACACTTACCCAAATGTTAATCATGGGTTTCACAATACAACTACCGCACGATACGACAAGGAATCAGCAGAACTAGCATGGGGACGGACTATTGATTTTTTTAAAGAAAAGTTGGGGTAAGGCTGCACCTTTTCTATAAACAACAAATATGCCTGAAAATCTATCGATTTTCAGGCTTTCTATTTGGTCGGGATGACAGGATTTACAGAATCCTAACCAACCCTTTGTTGCAAACTTGCCTACCGGCAGGCAGGTATAAAAATGACAGCTGTATCGGAAATGCTGAGTTATATACCGAAGCTATTAATGTCGTTAAAGTTCAATAATATAGGAAACAAGGTTTGCATCATGCGGT
>CAXMOE010000177.1:0-2766 GCA_964194835.1 uncultured Flavobacteriaceae bacterium
AAAGATTATCAGCATATCCGATTTAAGTAATTCAGTATTATCCTCCACTGCCTTGGGGAGGCGAGGGGAGCCCAATTCTTCCTCAAAATCCATAATAACCTTGATGTTGAAATTTGGCTCAACTTGTTCTTGGGCAATGGCATCGAGAGCGGCAAGGAACATGGCCACAGGCCCTTTTGCATCCGATGTAGATCTGGCAAACACCCTCCAGTCGTCGTCATAGTTTGTAATTTGATCCCAGGGAATTTCCACCCAGGATCCCTCCGAATCTTGCTTCTTGAGCACGGGTTGGTATGGGTTGTGCTGGAACCATCGTGTGCTGTCCACAGGCTGGCCATCAATTTGAAGGTAAATAAGTACTGTTTTGTCTCCTTTTTTGCTTTTACGTTCCGCTAACAGCAAGGGAACGGTCTCAGTTTCAATTCTCTTTGTTGTAAAATTCCGTTCCTGAAACGCTTGTTCGCACCACTGCACATTTTTTTCGATTTCTTCAGGGTAAAAAGCATCATTGGGAATACTCAATAGCTCTTTGAGCAATGGAAACGAACGTACTGCATGTGTTTTCGATAATTCGCTGAGGTGATCTTGATTGAACTTTTGTGCAGATATTTGAATTGAAAAAAAGAAAATGCATGCAAAAAATATACTATGTTTCATTAGTTGGCTATTTTATGATTCTTTTTTCCCTGAAAACGCATAAATAAGGAAACCGCCAAATGCAATAACAATCACCCCTGCCATACGACCATAGGGTTTGAAATCAATAATTATATTGGAAATAAAAGCATAAAAATTTTCACGGCCCATTAAAATAAAGATCAATGCAGCAATTATGGCAATTGCGCCCAATACTTTAATGATAGTGGGATATCTCGATTGATTTGCTGAAACAATAAACAGAACACCAAAAACCAACCTTGCGATTATCGCAACAAGATATAGCGTTGAATTTTCCAATTCATATTCCATAAAACCGAAAAGGATTTCAGGATCAAAAAGTAAAGCGACTCCTACCAGACAAATTAGAACTCCAATAAATATGATGATTAATTTCATGCTGCTGATTTTTATGATTTGTTCGATTATTTCTTGGTTAAAGAAAATACTTTTTTATTGCATTTTTTGTTCTTTTAAATACTTTCTAATTTTGGTGTGATTGAATTTTCTTGCATAGCTCAATGCGGTATATCCCCTAACCGATCTATTTGGATCGGCTCCTTTTTCAACCAAATATTTAGCCATCTCCATTTGCCCGTATTTTGCGGCATACATCAAAGGGGTTTTATCTGCACAGACTCCCTCTATATTTGCACCCTTATCAATAAAATAGGCCAAGGATTTTATGGACTTTAATTTGATGCTTATTGCCAAATATCCATATTTTTTACTGTTGCCTACCCTAAGACATTCATTGATCTGCTCAGTGGAAATTAGTTTTTCAAGCTTGTCGGTATTTCCATATTTTATAGTATTCGCGGTTTCAGCGGTTAATTCTTGCCCAAAAGAAGCTACTCCCATTAGAGACACCAATAGTATGAACAACAGATTTTTAATAGATGCTTTCATCTTTGTGATTTTAAAACGCACAATGATTTTGGGCTACTAAATCGTAGTCTATTAAAAGTAATGATTTTCTGGTTAGGAGGTCGGTTAAATTAATTTTTTGCCCAGGCTATACACTGCTTATTTTAGTAGGTGACCTTTAATCTCAACACTTCATTTCCACTTTCCGTGTGTGTGAATTGTTGCAGCAATTCAAAGCCATACTTATCATAAAACGCCCTTCCAATTACATTATTTTCAAAAACTTCAACTTCTAACTCTTGATGCTCTTTTTTGATAAAGTCCACCAACTGTGTCCCGATTCCTTTCGAATGATTATTTGGCAGGACAAAAAGCCCCCCAATTTCATTGCCGAGCATACTTATAAAGCCCACTATGGAATCATTTTCTTCATATACCCAAGTTTCCGAGTTGGGGATATACATATTCCTCATATCCATTGCTACCTTTTCTACAAATTTGGAATCTAAAAAAGGATGGGCCAATGTGGATGCTTGATGCCAAATAGATAAAATTTGTTCAAGATCCTTAGCCTGGTGTTTTCTGATCATTATGGGATTACGTTTACAATATTAGCAATGGCTATAATTTATTTTCTAGCTGCTTTAAATTCACTTCCATCGTACCATTTGGGAAAATAATCCTCATTGGATAACCTATATCCTACTTGAAATAGAAGCTGCGCATCAAATTGTATTCCACTCAACTCAGTTTTATTAGGGTCGTATTCATCCGTTGGTTGATGGTATTTGTTGATGCGATAATCATCATTTAATTTTTTTATTTCTTCTATGCTTTTATCAAAACCTTCATAAGTTCCTCCTGCATAAAGTGCCGGGATACCAATTTTTGCAAAGTTAAAATGATCTGACCTATAGAAATACCCTTTTTCTGATTCGGGGTCTGGAATAATATAACGCCCCTGTTTTTCTGCGGCAGATTTTGCATATTCATCCATTTCGGAATGCCCAAAACCTGTGATTGTTAAATCTTTCATTGGACCTGGACTGTCAAAGGCATCCATATTGATATTGGCGACTGTCTTTTGGGGTTTATAAATAGGATGTTCGGCATAGTATGCCGAACCCAGTAATCCTTGTTCTTCCCCCGTAACAGCTATAAAAACAATAGATCGTTGGTGTTCTTCCGATTTCTTAAAGGCATCTGCAATTGCTAAAAGACAAGCTGTTCCAGATGCATTGT
>CAXMOE010000177.1:2875-3241 GCA_964194835.1 uncultured Flavobacteriaceae bacterium
CAGAATAAATAATATATTCATCTTTTCTGTCAGTACCGGGCAATAAGGCAACAACATTCTTTGATACGTCCCTTTTAATTGTATTGGAAACTTTTACAGAAACATTTAAATCCAACGGAATGGGTTTAAAACCTTTCTTAGCTGCCATTTCTTTATAATTTTTGCCCTTAAGAGTGGTAGCTTCAAATATTCTTGTGGCACTTGCGTTGCTGATCCATCCTTGTATATCTGCCACAGGAGCATCACTTTCCACACTTAATTTAGCACCACTCCAACCTGCTTGAACCACATTCCAACCATAGGAAGCTGGCTCAGTTTCATGAATAATAAGGACGCCTGCAGCCCCTTGCCTGGCCGCCTCTTCAT
>CAXMOE010000177.1:3251-5033 GCA_964194835.1 uncultured Flavobacteriaceae bacterium
CCAGCTACCGGAAACTACTTCCCAGGGATACCCTGCCGGTCCTTTCTGATGAATGATTAAGGCCCCGGCTGCCCCTTGACGGGCCGCTTCTTCAAATTTATAAGTCCACCTACCATAATAGGTCATTTCATTTCCCTTAAATAAGGTCGAATCCCCTGATTTAAACCCAGGGTCATTTACCAATACAACCGCTGTTTTTCCTTTCATATCAATGCCCTCATAATCATTCCAATCATATTCAGGAGCTACAACTCCATATCCGGCAAAAACAAGTTCAGATTTTTCAAGAGTAACTTCGTTCTCAGTTTTTAAAGTGTGTGCGACAAAATCTTCAAAATAAGTCAGTTCTAAATTTTTGGTATCACTTGAAATCATCATCTTTTTAGAAGTGGTTCCTGTTATTTCAACCATAGGAACATCTTGAAAATAACTATCGCCATTTCCAGGTGAAAGCCCCAGCTTTTCGAATTCTTCTTTTAAATAGTTTACGGTTTTTACTTCACCTTCAGTAAAAGGCTTTCTTCCCAAAAATTCATCTGATGCCAGGCGTTCTATATGCTGCCCAAGAGTTGCTTGGTTCACCTCTACTACCCCCTTGTTGTTTTTTGTATCAGTTTTACAACCAATCAGTAGTACTATCATTGCGATATTTAAATAATTCTTCATAATTCATTTTTGATTAATTTCTAATTTCTCAAAGAAACTCATATACAAGTATAGTGATAAATACACCATAAATAAACGCAAAAAAACCAAAACCCCATAGGCCCAATTTTTGCAATAACCAGAGGTTTATTTTAAATTTTAAAGGAGCTACCCTATCCATAAATTTTTTTTCGAATGTTACTACCATTTTACATTTTAATTATGATTACTTTTCTATTGTTGTGCTCTCATAACCACAACACCTCCAAGATAGGAGAAAATAAATACCGAGAACAGCATTGCAATGGGAACCCAAAGTACTTCCGGGTAAACGATATAGAATGTATAAAAGGCCCAGGGGGAAAGCACTAAACCAATGGCGCTGGTCACCATGACTATTTTCCCCCTGGCAACCTTCGCTCCGATGAGTCCACCTAAAAAAGCACCCAGAGCGAGTCCAAATAATGTAGAGAGCCAGGTAAATAATGGGGCCGCAGCCACTTGCTCTGCCACAGCCTCCGGGGTTGCCGGGTCCATTAATTCAGGGGAAGTAGGATTTATTGCATTGGCAATAAACCCCACCATATAAAGGACAATTGTGGCGACTACCGCACCAATGATGACCGCTAGCACTTTTCGCATACACTTTTCCTTTTAGGATAACAAGATACTGATTTTCAATTATTTGGTGGCTGATATATTCTCGGTTAACATTTTTATTTTTTCCAGATACTCTTTTGTGTTATTTTCAATTCCATGTACATGTTTGCCTTTTATTTCCCAAAAATACTTTGGTGAATTCGCATAAGAATATAGTTTTTGCCCCATTTGGAAGGGTACAGTAGTATCTTCAGAACTGTGGATAACGAGTATAGGAACTTCCTTTATTCCCTTGATCAAATGCTTTGATTTGTAGGGTGAAATTGAAAATAGCTTGACAAATGGTTTTATAATAAAAGGAACTTGATACACTGCTTCTTCATTAAAGGTGGTAAAGGTTCCTTCGACCACTAAGGCTGCAACTTTATCAGGATATTTGGAGGTCAAATTAATTGCAATTTGCCCTCCATATGATTGCCCTAGAATAATAAGCTTACGCTCCTTTATGGTCTCCATATTTGCGAAATGCAGAAATAC
>CAXMOE010000177.1:5085-5338 GCA_964194835.1 uncultured Flavobacteriaceae bacterium
TGTAGCACATTTTTATGTGTTGCCTTTCCTGGATCTTCGCCAAATCCTCTGTATTCCATCATAAAAACCTGAAACCCCTCTTTCACAAAGTGTTCTGCTTATGTTGACCAACTTGCTATGTTGTCGCCGCTTCCCTGTAAAAAAAAGATGGATCCCAATACCGGCTTATCAGGGGTAAACAAAAGACAATACACATTTTTCCCATCAACAGACCGGACATAGATTCGTTCGCAAACAACATCAACAATTTTTG
>CAXMOE010000178.1:0-5304 GCA_964194835.1 uncultured Flavobacteriaceae bacterium
CAACTGCCCCACTTCAGCCTTTAACTTTTCGAGCTGTTTTTTCGAGACCTTTTTTTGGGCCACCAGAGAATTGCATAGCAAAAGAACCACTAGGGTACAAAGCAGAACCAAGGAATTTTTTAATCGTTTTTTCATAATTGTTCTATCTAGGTTTTTATTTAATCGTTTTTAAGTAATCCAAACTCTTTTTAAGTGCAATTTCGGGTTCATTTACCTTATCCTGCTCCACAAAGAAATGGTGTACCCCAGCCTCTTGGGCGGCTGGAACAATGGCCTCCAGATCTATTACCCCATCCCCCGCTGTGGTCATATGCGGAAACAGTTCCATCCATTGTCCGGCATCGGAACCGTCCCCAGAAAAGTGCACCTTGGCATTCATATCTTTCACATGCATAAGATGGTAGCGATTGGGATTATTCCGTAAATAGGTTATGGGATCTGCCCTGCCGGCAATGGTCCAAAACAGGTCCATTTCAAAAAATACTAGATCCGGATCCGTATTGTCCAAGATAATCTGCATGGGGACCTGTCCGTCTACCTCGTTGAGGCCATAACCATGGTTATGATAGGCAAACTTTAGACCGTTACTTTTCGCCTGTGCCCCAATGCCGTTAAATACTTCAGCAATTCTTTTATAACCGTCCAGGGTCTTGCGCTCCTCTTCCGGAATGGCGGGTAATATCACATATTCAATACCCAAGTTA
Organism: uncultured Flavobacteriaceae bacterium; assembly: GCA_964194835.1. Classification (GTDB taxonomy): domain Bacteria; phylum Bacteroidota; class Bacteroidia; order Flavobacteriales; family Flavobacteriaceae; genus CAXMOE01. Next base: position 705 of record CAXMOE010000178.1, read on the forward strand.
TCACCAGCAGTGCCCAATTCTCCCATATTGGTACGAAGGGATTCCAAATCGGTATGGGCTGCGGGAACTGTCATATTAAACTCATTTAAAATGGCCCCGATTTCCTGTTCGGTACGTCCAAAATATCCGCTGCCTGCAAAGCCCAACATGGGTATAAGGGATTTCCATCGTTCCTTGGCCGAATCGGCACTATAGGGATAGGGTCCAAATAGCTCTATTTCCGAATACCCCATTTGAGACAGCATCGCAATGGCAGCCTTAAAATCTTTTTCCAATAAATAGGGAAGGGAAAATAACTGCACCCCCACTTTGTCTATTCGAACGGAGTTATTGGTAGTGGCCATCTGTGCTATGACCAAATCGGATGCAAATACTCCAGCTGCGCTGAGCAATGCTGTTTTTTCTATAAAGTCTTTTCTGTCCATGGGAAGAATTGGATATTAAGGTTTAAAATTTTATTTTAGAAATATTAAATATACCTAAAAAGAGCACCAAGAAAAAATCCTTTTGTGGAATTGGGCGATGTCCTAACTATGATCCTTTCTGGCTTTAAAAAAATTTAGGTTTCATTTCTTTTTGTATTTTAGTCGAACTTTGGATATGAGCGATACCGAATTTTGTAAGAACTGCGAAGCAGAATTAAATCTGACTGACCACTATTGCCCCAACTGTGGACAAAAAACGGCCGATGACCTTACCATGGGGGTATTGTTCAATAGAACTATCGGCGACTTCTTTTCTGTAGATGCCCGCTTTTTCAGGAGTTTTATTCCACTGATGTTAAAACCTGGGGTACTGGCCAGGCGTTATGTTGATGGCAAGCGTTTAAAGTACTTGCACCCTGCACAATTTTATCTTTTTATATCAGTCATATTTTTCTTTTTGTTTTCCATGGCCACACGACAGCAGCAGATGGATTTCAATAACATGCTTAAAAAGGGATTTGAAACAGAAATCAATGATAGCATTAGTATACGGGATTTGAACATTAGTAACGAAGAGGCCGAGGAAATTAAAAAGGTGATTGCCAATAACAAGGTAGTTTTTGGTGCTCCGGACCTTAAACAAGCACAAGATCAAATGCAGGTGGTAGACTCCATTCTTACCGATACCACAGAGTTTAAGATTTTTAATTTGGCGGCAAACAAGGCTAAATTGGATTCCCTTATAGAAATCAATGCGTCCCACGAGGAGAAACTGGCCATTTTTGGGGTCAATGAAAAATCTGACGCCTTTACACGCCTCATGGCCCGACAGGGACTCAAATTTTATGAACGCCAAGGAGGGGGAGTACTGGAATCGTTTTACGACACCATCCCCATCTCCATGTTTTTCTTACTGCCCCTTTTCGCAATGATCCTTAAAATACTGTATTTCAGGACTGGAACGTTTGCCCACCATATGGTCTTTAGCTTTTATTATTTCACGTTTATGTTTATGGTATTGAGCTTTTTGGCCATCATAAATCTTATATGGGAGATTCCAGATTGGATAGACTTCCTCGTTGTATTTTCTACCCTTTTTTATCTGTTGCTTAGTCTTTGGCGCTTTTACCAGCAACATTTTATATGGACCCTGATCAAGGGAGGCATACTATCATTTATCTATATGACTTTTGTGTTGCCCCTTTCGCTAGTCGTTATGTTCTTAATATCGTTCCTTATCTACTAGTTTTTTGTAATTGGGTCGCGTTTTGAACTTTTACTAAGATCATGAAGTCCTTTATTTATTCCCATGCCCGTTTTAATGGATACGGTAAACTGTAGCCGATCATAAGAAACACTGCTGAAACGATTCTTAAGATGCCCCAATTGAACACTACTACTTTGGTTAAGTTTCACTCCAAGACCTACATATATTCGGTTCTGAGAAAATACGGAGTTTTGCAGGTTTAAAAATATTTCGTCATAAAGGTTCAAAAAGAGGGTTTTGTCTAAAGGCAATCTGGCCTGCAAACGGTAACGGACCCTATGTTGTGTATCGATACGATTGTTAAAATCCAAAAAACGGTGCTCCAAGCGATAGCGGTGCGACAAATTAAACTTCCACAGCTGATCTTTAAGGCTCAATTGTTCGAAGAGTCGATTTTCCTGAGTATTGACCTCCCCGGGAAATTCTTCAAAACTACTATCGGTATTTAAGTAACTATACCCCAATGTAGCCGTAAGCCTTTTACTTACAGTATAATTAATCCCGGTGAACGCTATGAGTTGGTTAAAATTTGCCACGGTCTCATAATCCTTTAGCTCCAGTCCTGAATTTATACTTAGTTTTTCTAAGATCTTATGGTTGCCATGGTACATATACCATGAGCCCAGATTGTTCTCCCCTGTTTCCTGTGCATAGATCATTCCTGCAATAAACAAAGTAATAATTACAGTTAGGTGATTTTTCATTTTTCCAAAATCTGTTCGTAGAAAAGGGGCTTACAATAAGCCCCTTCCTTGAATCAGTTAACGGTCCATTACATATGGTCCAAATGATGGTGTTCGTCAATCAGTGGTCCACCTTCCAAAATCTGTTGTGATGCCTGATTTTCAAATTTTTCAAAATTCAGGTGGAAGGAATGCGCCAGTTGAATGGCCTTACTGATATAAACCCCTTTTTGCAACCAAGTGTTCATTGGATCCAAAATTTCTGTGGGTACATTGGGACAATATTTGGGCATATTCAATCCAAAAATAGGATGTTGTTCCAATTCCACTTTCTCCAACTCCCCATTTAATATTGCAGTGATCATGGCGCGAGTATATTTTAATTTAATCCGGGATCCTACTTCGTAGGGACCGCCACTCCAGCCCGTATTTAGCAACCAAACATTTACGTTGGCTTCCTGCATTTTTTTGCTCAACATTTCCGCATATACTGTAGGGTGCAAGGGCATAAAGGGAGATCCAAAACAAGCAGAGAACGATGGAACAGGTTCTGTGATTCCTGCTTCAGTACCCGCAACCTTAGCGGTATAACCAGAGATAAAGTGATAGGCTGCTTGCCCTGGGGTCAGTTTTGAAACTGGAGGCAATACACCAAATGCATCACAGGTTAAAAAGAAAATATTCTTTGGGTTTTTGGCCAATGAGGGTTCCTGGACATTATCGATATGATATATAGGATAACTGACCCTTGTATTCTGGGTGATAGTACTATCCATATAGTCTACATCCCCTTCTTCATTAAAGACCACATTTTCCAATAAAGCACCAGGTCTAATGGCCCTAAAAATATCCGGTTCCTTTTCCTCGGTAAGATCGATAACCTTAGCATAACATCCACCTTCAAAGTTAAAAATGGTGTTCTCTGCTGTCCATCCATGCTCATCATCCCCGATTAATTTACGGTTTGGATCGGCACTCAAAGTGGTTTTTCCAGTTCCTGATAGCCCAAAGAAAATAGCGGTATCACCATCTTCCCCAACATTAGCGGAACAGTGCATTGGCAATACGTTCTTATCCAAAGGCAAGATCATGTTCAAGGCAGAGAATATTCCTTTTTTCATTTCCCCTGTGTAGGCAGAACCTCCTACCAAAGCCACTTTTTTGGTAAAGTTTAGAATGGAGAAGTTCCCTTGGCGCACACCATGGATCTCTGGATCTGCTTCAAAGCCGGGAGCACAGAGCACCAACCAATCTTCCTCAAAATTTTCGAGTTCAGCGGCATCTGGACGTAAGAACATATTAAAAACAAATAGGTTAGACCATGGCAACTCGGTCACTGTTCTCACATTTGTCCTATACGTTGGATCTGCACAGACATAACCGTCCCTCACATAAATTTCCTTGCCTGAAAGATAGTTTACAAGCTCTTCCTGTAGCAGGTCGAACTTTTCAGGATCTAGAGGTTTGTTTACCTTGCCCCACCATACTTCATCCTTCGTATAGTCGTCCTTTACCAAATAACGGTCTTGCGGTGATCTCCCTGTAAATTTACCGGTGTTCACAGCCAAGGTCCCGTTTAAGGTCTCTTTTCCCATTCCCTTTTCCACCGTAATCCTTTGCAGCTCTTCAGGGGAAAGATTCCAATGTGGGGTTACATTTTTTAGTCCATACTTACTTAAATCCGTATGTTTTTGTAAGCTTGTTACATTTTCCATATTCAATATATTAAATGGTTATTAATAATTAGTTTAAAACGGCCATATTAGTGGCACTAGGGTTAATGTTATGATTAAAAACAGCAATAATAAGGGAGCTCCCACTTTAAAATAGTCTACAAACTTATAGCCGCCCGCAGACATCACCATTGCATTGGTGGTGGTACCCACTGGGGTTAAAAAAGCAGTAGAGGCACTTATGGCCACAACGATCATAAAAGGTTCCGGGGAGATATTCAGGGTGGTGGCAGCTAATATCGCTATGGGGGCCATTAATACCGCTGTTGCTGAATTGTTGATGACCTGACTAAAAGTAGTGGTCAGTAAAAATATACCTCCCAGTAATACTACAGGATGTATACTTCCCAGATAGTCTACCAGTCCATTCGCAATAACTGCAGCAGTCCCTGTTTTTTGTAGCGCAATTCCCATGGGGATCATGGCAGCGATCATAACCACACTTATCCAACTAATGCCCTTATACGCCTTAGAAATAGGAACACAGCCAGT
>CAXMOE010000179.1:0-5239 GCA_964194835.1 uncultured Flavobacteriaceae bacterium
GGCCAGTGCGGTAGTGGTAAGGTGATTTGGGTCCAATTCGTGGATCATTTTCGAGATGTCATTAACGGCATTCCACACCTTGGGATTGGAGTAGCTTAGATTAAGTTCGCTACCAATTCCCCAAATCAAAAGTGCAGGATGGTCTTTTAACTCCAACACTTCCTTCTTAATTCGTTCAAATTGCTCTTTAACCGCAATTTCATCATCATAATCGAATCCATGGCGTTCCCTGGCAACTTCAATACCCATATTAACCATTAAGCCATTTTCCAACGCTTCGTCCAATACTTCCTTTGCTGTTTTTTTACCATTTTCAGTGCGCCAGGTTCGAAAAGAATTGGCATTATGGCTGGCAAGTGCAGCAACATTACCAAATTCCAAACCTGCACCATTAATATAGAACGGTTCGTTATTCACCAATAAGCTGTATTTTCCGTCCACATTTTGTAACTCCACTTTAGCTGGACCCATATTTACATTGGTAGTATTCGCAGAACTTTTTTTAGTAGTAGTCATTTTGCAAGACAAAAGAATACAACAACAAAGTATGGTTAATGTTCTTGTCATCTTTATCTTATTTTCTGACCAATAATTCTTCAACTTCTTCCAATGTTTTTCCTTTGGTTTCTATAACGAATTTATAGACAAATAAAATTGCGCAAAGTGAAAGAAGCGCGTATATCGCAAAGGTTGCCGTAGGTCCTAGATTGGACAATTCCCATGGAAAAACCTGCGTTACCGAAAAACTTATCAATGAATTAAAAAAGCCTACCACGGATATGGCGATACCTTTAATTTTGTCGGGGAATATCTCCGAGATCAAAGTCCACATTACAGGGCCAAGGGAGATTGCAAAGGAAGCTACATACAGCAATATGGCAATTAATACCAAGGTTGCGTTGATCTGTATAAAATTGGTGATTTCATTACGCTTAAACTTTAAGAACAGCTCTGGATCCAACATGGGCTCCACCTCCCCAAATAGCGCTGCTTGTCCATCAAATGATCTACCATCCAAGCCTGCCAATGCCGTCTTGATTTCGGTATTGCTTATTTTATTTAAAGTTGTTTCATTAAAGTCATAAGTTGCATTGTTAAAAGCAAAGGCGGCCATCAATAGGGCAATGGTCATAAAGGTGGTCCCTATCATCAACAAAGGTTTTCTTCCCAACTTATCTATTAACCAAATCGCCACCAATGTAAACACCAAATTGGTAAGACCTACCACAATGGCCTGTAAAAAGGAAGAATCTGTACTACCACCTGCTTGCTCAAAAATGGTTGGGGCATAGTAAAATACGGCGTTAATCCCTGTAATTTGTTGAAAGAAAGCAATGCCCAGAGCAATGATCATTATTGTGGCATATTTGCTTTTGAAAATATCACCAAGTTTTCCTTTTTCCTCCTTTTTATCCATACTTCGCTGAATTTCAGCAATGGTTATATCGGCATAATCTTTCCCTCCAATTTTCATCATTATTTTTCGGGCAGGCTCTACCTCATTCAATTTTAGCACCAACCATCTGGGACTTTTAGGAACTGTCCAAAGCGATAAAAAGTATATTGCAGCAGGAATTGCTTCCACCCCTAACATCCACCTCCAGCTTTCTCCCTCTATGTTTACCAAAAAGTAATTGGAAAAGTAGGCTACAGAAATACCTATAACGATATTCAACTGATTAAAGGAAACCAAGCTGCCCCTAAGTTTTGGGGGTGCAATCTCAGCGATATAAATAGGTGCGATCAAGATAGCTCCACCTATACCAACACCTCCTATGATCCTTGCAATAATAAATTCCGTATAACCGGTTGCCATTGCGGACCAGGTTGCCGATATAGTAAATAGGGCTGCCACAACGATCAATACATTCTTTCTACCAAACTTATCACTTACTGGTCCTGCCATTAGGTTTCCGGCCATGGCACCAAAAACAACACATCCCACTGAGAATCCCAACATCCATTCGGTCATCTCAAAATAAATCGTAATCCCTTTGACAGCTCCTGATATTACGGCGCTATCAAAACCCAATAAAAAACCGCCAAGGGCGACTATCAAACTTATTAGGATAGTATACGATTTATTTAATTTTACTTCAGTGCTTGGTTTTTCCATAATTTGAGTTTTTTTGGTTGGTTTTCGTAAAAGAGTTCAATATAGTAAAAAGCTAATTCACTAGTTTAACTAAATTGTGTTATTATTAAATAATAGGGCCAGTTATACAACCAGCCCTATACTTACTAAAATAAATAACAAACTTAATCGTAATTAAACAACTAATTCCAAAGCAATACCCTCTTCATGGGTATTTATCTCTTCTGGTTCAATGTTGCTATAATCTTCCTTTTCCTTTGCAAATTCCTTTGCTCGGGTTCTGGATTCTGCAACAATGATAAATATATGTGATCCCTCTTTTTTGTTATTGTTAAACACAAATGTTCTCATTATCTAATGTTTTTGTTTTTTAAAATATGGTTTTAAAACAATGGACAACAGCAGTACTGCCAAATAAATCAGTAATATAATTACATAATTGTCCATAATTTTTTTACATATCAATTAAACTACCTTCTTTGATTCAAATAATATTTAATGTTTCACTCATAATTTTTAGAACTATTTATTAATTCTGCAACAATTTTCATGAAAATTCATAAAGAAAAACGATGAAAATTGAGTTTATAATAGGGGCATTTGGTTCGTTTTTCTGCATTCTGTTATTTTAGGAATATATGAATTCATCATCACTTGGTGGAGTTGGGGTATATATTATATCTTGTTCTCCATCATGGTGTGGATACCAAGTTAATTCACCAATGCTGATAGTTTTGTTCCCTTTCATATTATTTTATTGATACACCCTTATATAATCCACTTCCATGATATCTTCAGTAAACCCGGGATCAATGGCTCCTCCTAAAGTTCCTCCTATGGCAACATTTAGTATAAAAAAGAAGTCACTATTAAATGGCGTGCCTGAAGTGTTTGCAAATGAGTTATGTATTGGATTATCGTCTACCCAAAATTCGATAACATCTGGGGTCCATTCCACAGTATAGTTATGAAACTCTGTAGTTGCAGTACTGACCGTTGTAGAATTGGTAATACCACCACCACCATAATTTCCTGGAAAATGTAATGTACTCAAAGTTGTATTTTTATCCCATCCTGTTTGTTCCATAATATCTATTTCTCCGCAAGTTGGCCATCCTACCGTATCAAAATTTGCCCCTAAGGCCCATATTGCCGGCCACGTACCGGCTACTGCAGGTAATTTTGCTCTAACTTCTACGCGACCATATGTAAATTCCTGTAAATTTTCAGATTTTAGTCTTGCCGATGTAAAACCTCCCGATCCATCAGCTTTAGCTATAATTTTAAGTAGGCCATCTTCAACGATTACGTTGCTAGGATTATTGGTATAGGTTTGTGCCTCGCCATTACCCCATCCACCAGCTCCAAGATCGTAAGTCCAATTTAACGGATCAGGAGCGCCATCTGTATTGAAATCATCTTCCCATACTAATGATTCCTCTCCTTCGGTTCCTGGTGGAGTTGTAGAAAATTTCAAATACCAAGCAAGAGCCGGGTTTGAAGCGTCATATGAACGTACATACAAGAAATTATTTGTTATGGATAATATCTCATACGAAGAAGATCCTACGTAATACCCCATAAAACCATCATTCGTAAAGTTCATCAAGGTGCCTCTGGTTCTTCCTTCAGGTAATCCGTTGGGGGAGGAAACGAGATTTACTATACTGGTACCCATAATTTCAAAATCTAAACATATGTCTCCGCCAGACCCATCTCCACCACCAGCTGCCGAATTTGCTCCATTAAAAAAAGTTTGACCTTTGTTGTCCAATTGATAGGTAAGATTATCTCCCAACAATGCAAATATTAATTCATCATCACAAAAACAGTTTGTGTCTGAATTTTCACAAAACTGATATGGATAGGCACTAAATTCAGTCGCAAACCAATACGCGCCTGGTCTTTGTTCTATTGTAAAACCTACCCCAAGATGTCCAGGTTCCGCAGTGGCCAAATACCATGTTTTAATATTGCCACCACTTAATAATTGTTTGGCTTCCTCATCTGCAAAATCACCCTGTACTTCGACCTCAACCTCAATCTCAATGGTGATAGTCGTACTGTTGTCCTCAGTACCATATGCAACCACAGTGATTAAGTAGGTATTAAGACCTGTCTTAGTGAACGTTTTGGTTATGATCCCACTAGGAGATACTTCTGAAGTGCCGTCACCAAAAACATATTTATAGGTAATGGCATCCTCTGCGGTAGCGGTAAATTCTACAATCCCAGATCCGTCATCACTTACATTACTTGAAACCGATAAATCTCCCAGAGTAACAATAGACCCCAATTCCGGCTCGTCTTCTTGACAACCAATTATTATCAGGACCAATACAAATGTCACTAAATATCTCAATTTTTTATTATTGTATGTTCAGATCGCAATGTATATCATAACAGTTACAAATCCATAAAATCTATCACTACAAAAAACATACATTTCAATAAAAATGCAGGAACATTAAATAATTGTCAAATTTACAGTTAAAATACAGCGGTTTTGCCGATTTTATGAAAATTAAAAATCCTATGGTTCTCTAAGAAATATAATTTTGTAGTAGTAATGTTGTGGCAAAACATGCACCGTATGGGAGTTCTACAAATTTAAAATATAGCTAGCAGGGCTATTTTCATGAGGAAGGGCTATTTTTTACGTAACCGATAGCGCGTAAACTCAACGTTTCTAACCGAAATATTAAGCAGGAGTACAAATCCCTTGGTGGAGAAGTTTAACCACAGGCAGGCACATAAATTCAGCTCATTTGAGGCTAAGTAAAATGTAATCCCATAATTTTATTTATAAAGTCCTTGTCTGCGATATTAAAGACTTCCTTAAAAAACTTCTAACCGTCCGCTTTATTAATTTTATGATTTATGGTCTTGATCACCAATATCGCTTTTAGCGCACTGTCCCCTTGTTTTTGTTGGTCTTTAATGTAATTCAAAATTATTTCTTCTTTATTAGTAGCTGGATATAATTTCCATACCGACCCATTAAATTCCAAAAGGCCGGCATTATTGCCCACATAAATATGCTTATTATTCGCCTGGGAAATCATCCAGTTTTGATTACCCGCCTGATATGCAGAGGGTGGATTCGTAACGATTGGAGGTAATTCTTGGGTATAGAGATTAGTG
>CAXMOE010000180.1:0-5234 GCA_964194835.1 uncultured Flavobacteriaceae bacterium
GAATAAGAATGGAGAGCCCACGAATCAGTTAAGATATGATTATATGACCATCAACCGAACTGTTCATTTTGAAGGCCAGAAAACTGATGCTATGACCCTGCGCATCGATTTTGAACATGATGACAGCGGTAAATTATTGTATCTGCAGCCAACCTATCTTAGGGTCGATAATGCCAAAGCAAAGTTGCGAAAGGATGATAATAGCCTGGATCTTATTGTTAACATTAGTATTGATGGAACATGAATCAACAAAAAACAAGTCTTTCAAAATAAGGAAATTGCTAATCTGGAATTATCAATCAAAAACATAGAATTGGGTAACGAATACATCCATCAAGATATCGGCTCGATAAAGAACTATCGGTCCAAACAGATTGGTTTCCACCGCTTCCCATATCAGAAGATTCAAATGGGAATTTAGTAGGCTATGGAAATTATTCAATAGCAGTTAGCGTTACCGAGGTGGATGATTACGGCAAACGAGTATCCAAAAACGCTGAAGATTTCCAAGATTATGAATCCAAGATTGTCGCTGCCCTAAAGAAATTGGTTGATAAATAACTTAGTAGCATAAATACAAAAGAGACTTTCATTTCTGAAAGTCTCTTTTCATTATATAAATAAAGCAGTTAGTTGGAGCCTGTCTCCTCATCTGGCGTAACTACCGCAATTATTCTATATAATTGTGAATTTCTAGGTCCGTCATAATTACCTTGTAAATCATCAAAAAATCCGTCTGGAAACGCCATATCTCCAGTCAGTGACGGTGATAGTGCCGCGTGCATGGATGAATATAAATCATAGGATGCGCTACTGTAAGGAAATTTATTGGATCCAGGAGATATTATCACCGAATTTCCCCATCCTTTTAGGGTAGTTTTACCCTCGTTCATTGCCTTTTGCATCATCGGTTTCCATTTTTCGGCCTCAAAGGTAAGATGCTTACCATTGTCTTTTGAGTTATGGTAGATGATATGTACAAACTTAAAATCATTTTCTGGAACCACCTTTTCACCCTGTATGTGATTATCAAGATCACGAAGAAATATATTATCCGTATTGGTACTTAGGGTATTGGTTTGTATGTCCTCCATTTTTACATCTGGAAACATTTCAGCAATTCCTGCCCAATCTGCTCCCTTATCCAAATCTTTAAATGCATTGATTATCAATATGTTTGGAGAGTTTTCTTGAGCTGTTCCTCCAACTTTTTGAAATATGCCCCAAAAGGTTAAATTACCTTTTTTAACCTCATTTTCAGCCCATTTGGCCCAATAGGTAGTTTCCCTTTTAAGATACTCCTGCATATCTTGTGGAGCTACCCTTCGGTGCTGGTGACTGGTAATTTCTTGTGCCTTTGCAAATTGAAAACTCAATAAGCAAGCAATTAAAAATGTTAATAGTTTTTTCATAATTCATTGGTTTTATGTGTCTTATAAATATAATGAATTAATATTATGTATAAAAGAATTGTGCTAAGAAATACGGTGTCTTATTATTGGTATCGAAAAAACTAGGTGGTGGATAAAATTTATAATTCCTGAATTGGGCGGATAGGTTTAAGGTAAATAATATAACATAGCACGTAATTATTTCATTTGTTCACTTATCAATTCAAGTTCAATATCCTTACTCCAGGCACACAATTGGTTTAGGATAGGCAACAATTTTGTTCCCTTTTTTGTTAAGGAGTATTCAACCCTTGGTGGGGTTTCGGCATACGATTTCCTAACCACAATCCCCCTGAGTTCCAATTCCTTTAATTGGTCGGTAAGAACTTTTCTGCTTATTTTATCTATACGAATGGCCAACTCCCCAAACCTTAGTTTTCGATCGGCCAAGACATATATAATAATCGAGGTCCATTTATTACCTATGATGTTCATGGAATGTGTGATTGGACAATCATTGGGGTTATCAATCAATTTTCGTGTCATATTAGTTACCTATTGGTTACTACTTTATTTAGGGCAAAGGTATAAAAATTTATTTTAGAAACTAATATTAGTTACTTTTGGAAACTATTAATAAAAAGAAAACAAAAATGAAATTATTTAAACCACAATTATTGGGAGAATTACTCTTGAAGAATGGAGTAGTGATGGCTCCTCTGACACGTAGTAGGGCAATCGATAATATTCCTAACGAACTAATGAAAACCTATTATTCACAGCGTTCAGGCGCAGGGCTAATCATAACTGAAGGAACTTCACCTTCTGTTAACGGTATTGGTTATCCTAGAATTCCGGGAGCCTATTCAGATGCACAGGTACAGGGATGGAAAGAAATTGCTGAAGGCATACATGAAAATGGTAGTCGGGTGTTTGTCCAGCTAATGCATACAGGTAGAGTAACCGCTTCCCTTAATTTACCAGAAGGAGGAGAGATAATGGCTCCCTCATCTGTACAATTGGATGGAGAAATGTATACGGATATAAAGGGTATGGTTGCCCATGATATTCCTCGGGAAATGACTCTGGAAGATATTGAAAGTACGCAAAACGAGTATGTACAATCGGCCATTAATCTGGTTGAGGCTGGAGTGGATGGTGTAGAACTACACAGTGCCAACGGATATTTAATGGACCAGTTTTTAAATCCAAATTCGAACCATAGAACTGATATCTATGGAGGCGATTACAAAAACAGGGCCCGATTTGTTTTGGAGACGGCAGAAAAAACCGCTGCAGCCATTGGAGGCAATAAAGTGGGCATTCGTTTTTCACCCTATGGAGTTTTCAATGGAATGTTAGGGGATTATGATGATATGGTTGCCACGTATACCTATTTGGCCAAGGAACTTGCCAAACTCAATATTGCTTATATCCATATTGCAGACCAGCAAGTTGCAATGGGAGCACCGGCCTTTGCAACTGATATCAAAAAAACGATAAAGGAAAGTTTTGGAGGTACACTCATTGTTGGTGGAAATGTACATTCCACTGATCAGGCAGAAACTTTATTAAAAGAGGGCTATGACCTTATTTATATAGGAAGGCCATTTATCTCCAATCCAAACTTGGTAGACAAGTTGAAGTCTGGTGTGGAATTGGTACAACCCGATTTTGATAAGGCATACACATCAGGCCCAGAGGGGTATATCGATTATGTGTAGTAGCTAAAACTTGATCATAACCTTGATAATAAAGAGGTAGAAATATTAATTTCTACCTCTTTATTTATTTCTCAAATTATGCCAAATGCTTTTTTCCAATCCGCTCTTTTTCTAGCAAAGAATAGTGCCCCCAATCCTGTTATAACTGCTGTTGCCAATCCTACCATACCAAAAAAAGATATATCGACAGTTCTGGTCAATATTTCCGCGGCAAAGGCCGCATATAAACCAATTACAGACCAATACATAAAGGAAAAATGATGATATTTCCATATCAGTACTGGTTTCTTTCGCCATATAGGAATCATTCCACCGGCAAGGGTCAGAAAACTCAGGGAAGCAGCATAATGAAATATGCCAAATGTCTGAAACAGCCTATAGATCATAAATGCTGTAATCAACATTATCACCATAAAGAGCACATAGGCATAACCGAATTGTTTATGTCTTTTGGTTCCTTTTTTGATGATCAACACCAAACTTCCAGCGAACAATGCTAACATAGCTGTTACCAGGTGGATCATACCAATTGTGTCACCAATTAAATTGTGCATTTTAATTATTTAATTAAGCAATAAACTTATCGCTATATATATTCATAACAAATATTCATGTCTTGAACTGTTGATTTTTTGTGATGGGTCGATTCCTAGCCAATGTGTTTAAAATATGATAAATTGTAGTAATTTGCGGATGCAAATTTAAATGTAAGTCAATGAAATTAAAATATGGTATAATATTGACCATTGCGATTATTGTCTTAAGCTGTAAAAAATCTGCTAAACAGGCAGCAACGGTAGGGGAAAATACAGAAGTGAGGTCAAAGGCTGTTGTCGCAGAAAGTCTGTATGAAGATTTGGATGGTAACCCCATACAGTTAAGTGATTATAAGGGAAATAAATTACTATTAAATTTTTGGGCTACCTGGTGCGCACCCTGCATAAGGGAGATGCCAGCTTTATTAAAATCCCAGGCGATTCTGGAAAAAGAAAATTATGTGTTTCTGTTGGCTTCTGATCAGTCCGCAACGATAATAAAAAAATTTAAGGAGCAGAAGAATTTCGATTTTAAGTTTATTAAATTCAATGGTTCCTTGGCAGAGCTAAACATTCATGCGCTTCCCACCACTTTTATCTACAATGAAAAAGGAGAAAAAGTTGAAGAAATTGTGGGAGCGATGCAGTGGGATACGGAAGAAACATTAGATAGACTAAGAAACCTGGAATAAATGTGCACATTTAAAAATTATCTAATCGCAGCTTTCTTGATTGTACTGACTTCTTGTTCCTCAAAATCAAAGAAGGAGGGGAAAATAGTACATTATGTAACTTCTCCGACTGATGATGGAAGTTCCCTGCCTTATTTATTTTCCGCAAATGATACCCTAATCATGTCTTGGGTGCAAAATGAAGGGGATTCCTTGACGAAATTGAAGTATACTGAGTTACTTGAGGAAGATTGGATGCAACCAAAGCATATCGCTGAAGGAAGTGATTGGTTTGTGAATTGGGCAGATTTTCCTGCAATTACAACAAATAACGGACACATATTATCACATGTTCTAAAAAAGTCTTCCCAGGAGACATTTTCTTATGACATTAAATTAAATGTACTTCCCAAAGGGGGTTCCCAGTGGAAAAATGATCTGCCATTACATTCGGACTCAACCAAGACCGAACACGGTTTTGTCACAGCTTTAGCCTATAAGAATGACTCATTTTTTGTGACATGGTTAGATGGCAGGAATACAGGTGGCGGCCATGACGATGGTGGTCATCATGGTGCAATGAGTATAAGAGCAGCTGAAGTTTCCTCAACAGGGATTGTAAGCCATGAAATCATGCTGGATGATAAAACCTGTGATTGCTGTCAGACAACAGCTGCAATTACGGATAATGGCCCCGTTGTAATCTATAGAGACCGGTCGGAAGCTGAAATCAGGGACTTGTCCATTGTTAGACGGGTAGAGGGAAATTGGACAGCTCCGGTAGCCGTATTTAAGGACAACTGGAAAATTAATGGCTGTCCGGTAAACGGGCCCAAAGCTGCTGCCTTGGCAAATAATTTGGCAGTCGCATGGTTTACTGCAGCCGACGGAATGCCAAAGGTAAAGATGGTT
>CAXMOE010000181.1:0-259 GCA_964194835.1 uncultured Flavobacteriaceae bacterium
AAAGGAAATTTCCATGAGATGTCCGTTGTTTGTTATACCTTCAAATGTAGTTTGAATCCTTCCCAAGACATATGATAAATATCATTGTCAATCCGTGTATTTGTGGATAATTTCAATCAAAATACCACAACCATGAAAGGTGTCTTAAACTTAGGACGGGTATCTGGAATAAAAATTGAGGTACATTGGACCTTTACATTGTTATTGGTATGGGTTGTTTTTTTAGACCTGCAACGAGGGGGAAATTTAAGAACTTCCC
>CAXMOE010000181.1:299-5219 GCA_964194835.1 uncultured Flavobacteriaceae bacterium
AATATGGCCCTAATATTGGTCCTATTTTTATGCGTCGTTTTGCATGAACTTGGACATGCACTTACCGCAAAGAAGTTTAATATCCGTACAAAAAAAATTACTTTGTTACCCATTGGCGGAGTGGCTTCACTCGAAAAAATGCCGGAAAAACCAGAACAGGAATTATTGGTTGCACTAGCTGGGCCCGCTGTTAATGTAGTTATTGCTATATTATTATATCTGGTAATTCCCGTTAGCGATTATTTCAGCATGGACCCCGATAGAATTGAACAGCTTTTAATTGCTCCAGATTTCCAAAGCTTCTTGTTTTACCTCTTAATTGCCAATATCTTGTTAGTGGCCTTTAATCTTATCCCTGCTTTTCCAATGGATGGCGGACGAGTCCTTAGGGCATTGCTGTCTATCCCCCTGGGACGGGTAAAGGCTACCGCCATAGCAGCAAGTTTGGGACAAGTTTTGGCGGTCGTCTTCTTTATGCTAGGAGTGTTTTTTAACCCCTTTTTGATATTGATAGCTCTATTCATTTTTGTTGCAGCGTATAGTGAGAATCAAATGGTGAAACAAACTTCCTTGTTGGAAGGCCATAAGGTGCAGGATGCCATGCTTACCAATATTACCTTACTCCATCCCACAAATACTATGCAAACAGCGGTAGATGTACTATTGGCAGGCTCTGAAAGAGATTTTGTGATAACGGACAATGATGAAATAGTCGGGGTTTTATATCATAAAGACATTATAAAACACGCCAATAGACCGTCAATCATGATTACAGATGTTATGCAAAAAGTCTTCAGTACCATTGAGGCTTCGGACGAGGTTAATAAAATCTTCAACCTTATCAATGAAGAGAAGAAAATCTTTTATCCGGTAACCAATAATGGGAAACTCGTAGGCGCCATAGATATGAATAACCTTAGTGAATTTATATTGCTTAAATCCAATGGCAATACTAAGCACTACTAGTAGTTTCTTTTGCATACTGATTAATATCATTTGTTCATAAAACTATTTCCAATAAATTGCTTTGTTATTAATTTTAAACCTATACCATGTCTGTATTAAAAATTGTAGAAGTATTAGGAAACTCCACCGTTAGTTTTGAAGACGCAGTTAAGAATGTAATTAACGAAGCATCCAAAACGGTAAAGAATATCAAGTCTGTCTATGTGAGAGATATGCAGGTGACGGTAAACAACAACCAGATTGCTGAATATCGTGTTAACACCAAAGTTTGTTTCGGCATTTTGGATGAGTAATTATTAATTAAATTGGCATTCCTAGAGACAGCGACACAAAATTCACGTTGTTCTTGGCTTTGGGAATGCCATTTTTCTTGGATAGGAATACGCTAGTTTAAAATACTTTCCTCCAACAACCGCACAGCCTCATCATCGCTAACCTGCTGAAATTTTTCGTAAAATTGTCCAACAGCCCTAAAGTTGTATGGGGTTTCTAAGCATACCACATCATCTATAAAGGGTGATTCTTTTAATTTAATTGCGGTCGAATTAGGAGCTACTGGTATTGCAACAACAATTTTACCGGGCATTTGGGAGCTAACCAGTTCAACCGTTACCAAAATGGTGTTCCCTGTGGCTATCCCATCATCGATGATGATTACAGTTTTGTCCTTTAAATCTTGGGGGGATCTGCTTTTGTAATACTGATCGGTCCTTGTTCGTAATTTTCTTCTAATAAGGGCCGTCTCCTCTTCTATGTATTTTTTGCTGATTCCCAAAGCATCACTTAGCACAATATTTTCCAAACTTACAGCACCAATCGCATATTCTTTCTGGTTTGGATGACCAATTTTTTTGGTCAAAACCACGTCCAAAGGTGCTTGCAGTGTTTTGGCAACAATTGCCCCCAACGGTAATCCCCCTCTTGGAATAGCCAAAATTACCACGTTCTCACTTTTAAAATGAAGTAATTTTTCCGATAACCGCAATCCCGCATCAATCCTATCCTTAAACATCATTAATGTCTTTAGATTGTAACGATTCTGTGAACCACTCCGCCGATTGGTGGGCCACCTCTTCCAACTTCCCCGGTTCCTGAAAAAGATGTGACGCCCCTGACACAATCTCCAGTTTGCGTGTACACTGCAATTTTTGAAAAGCCTTTTGGTTAAGCTCTATCACCAACTTATCTAAACTTCCAACAAGCAGCAAAGTAGGCGCAGTAACGTTTTGAAGCACCTCCATGGCAAGGTCTGGCCTGCCACCCCTGGACACCACCGCGCCGATCTCGTTACCAAGAAAGGCTGCAGCTCCAATCGCTGAGGCTGCCCCTGTACTTGCTCCAAAATATCCGATCCGTAGCCCTTCGGCCAGGGCATGGCTTTTAACCCAATTAGTAGTTGCTATCAACCTTTTTGTCAAAAGGTCTATGTTGAATCGATTTTCATACTCTCGATCTTCTTTTTCCGACAACAGGTCAAATAACAAGGTGGCCAATCCTATTTTCTGCAATGTTTTTGCAACATAATTATTTCGTGGACTTAACCTACTACTGCCACTTCCGTGGGAAAAAATTACCATTCCGATTGCATTTTCGGGAATAGCAAGTTTGCCTTGAAGGGTTAAATCCTTCAATTGAATTTCAACAGTTTCGTATCTTTCCTTTAGTGCCATGAGTGTCTTAATCAATCAAAGTAATTACTAACCAAACAGTTATGAAATGATATTGATCAGGAATAAATTATTTTTAGCACAAAACATGCAAGTATGACTTTGCTCATATTCTGTCTGACATTATACCCCTAATTTGGAGTGTCTTATTGAAATAAAGCTAGCCAAATAATATAATATGATAGGTTTATGACCAAGACAAGCATGTAACAAGATACTAAATTGGAAGGATAATAGCCAGTTAGAACAATGATTTGCGTTTCGAAATTTTAGACGGACTACTTCGTATGGTTCATTGAAAATACTTTTTGAGAATTTTTTAGAATAAGCTCCAAACTTAATGATTATGAAATTAAGAAGTATAGTAATAGACGACTCCACATTACAACGGATTGCGGTCACCAAACTGGTGAACAACCATCCCAACCTGACAATGGTAGGAGAGTACAGTAATGCCATTGAAGCCAAGAACGGCATCAAAAACACTGACTTTGATTTAATTTTTCTAGATATTGAAATGCCCATCATTAGCGGATTTGACCTACTTGAAACCCTGGAAAACCCTCAACAGGTAATTCTAATCTCCGGAAAAGCGGATTATGCCCTCAAAGCATTTGATTATGGGGTTACAGATTATCTGCTCAAACCAATTAGCATGGCCCGTTTTAATACAGCCATTAAGAGGTGTTTGTCAAAATATGAGGAATTGAATAAACTGAAAGAGCAGGAAGAGTATATATTCGTGAAAAGTAATCTTAAAAAAAGAAAAATAATCCTAAACGATATTCAATGGATAGAAGCTTTGGGGGATTATGTGAAATTAGTTACAGAGGAAACCAACATCATAGTGTTATCCACCATGAAATCCTTTGAAAACCAGTTGCCTAAGGATAAATTTATAAGAATCCATAAATCCTATATAGTAAATTTAGGAAGAATAGAGAAATTCAATAGTAGTAATGTTGAGGTATGTGGAAGGAAAATGCCATTAAGCAGAAGTAAAAAAGCAGTGTTGGAAGAGGCCCTTACAAGTCTATGATTGGTTAAATATTATATTTTATAGTTTAACCATAAAACCTCTTAAAGGACTTCTTTATGAAATTCCAAGTTAATACAACATTTATTTTATATACAACCCTGCGTCTATTCTTAACTTCCTGTAATCAGAAACAAGAAAAGATACTCCCCTCAAAGTCCATACTTACAGAATCGGTCTACTCTTCAGTAACCATACAGCCCGATAGTCTGTACCAACTTTATGCTGTCGTTGCTGCTATTTTGGAGAATAATTTGGTGGAGGAGGGCGATTTGGTACACAAGAGGATCCCATTCTACAAATCATTAATAGCACTCCAAAACTCAGCACGGAAAATGCTAGGTTTGCTTTACAATTGGCCAGAGAAAATTATAATGGGAGATGAGCCCATGGGAAACCTGGATAGTTATAATTCAGAAAATGTGTTCCGGATCTTTAAGAAATTAAAGGAAGAAGGTGGACTTTCCCTTTTGGTAGTAACGCATGACAATGATTTTGCCAATCGGACAGACCGAATTATCCAAATGGAAAATGGTAGAGTCATTGCTTGACATCTGGGATGTGCTATAAATTCGCCTTGTTAAAACTTAACAGAGGAATTGTAATGTTTGATTCCATTTTTTTAACAAGGTCAATATGGGTCAACTTATGAAAAAACCCTTGGTCTTCCCTTTCCAACATAACTAGTAAGTCTGTCCCAGCATTATCTACATAGGCAGATAGTTCTTCATAAATGTTGTCAGAAAAAATCAAGTCAAACTTCATCTTCTTATAATGCACTCTTTGATGAAGCATTTCATTGAACCATTCCATTTGATCCTCACCTACATATTCATTTTTAGTGGTTATATGGACTACCTTGATGGTTGCTTTAAAGAGTTTGGCAATCTCTGCAATCTTTTTAATGGAATAAATGTCATCGTTCTGAATGTTCATCTTTCATTCCAATTAAAATCATATCTACCATCAATTCCTTTGATTTTGATATAATCGCATTGGCAATAGATACATTTTCAATTACTTCCGTCCTTACATTGGACATGTTTCGTTCATTGCCAAGGTTCTTTGAGCAATATGCTTTTAAAATAGCAACATGTTCCTCATAGGCGAATTTTTTAATTTGTTTGGTAGGCCGGGTTGTAGAAACCCGTATGGGAGGAATGTCGTACACATTCATCACAACTAAGTCAGCTTTCAGTGTATTGCTCAGATGATGGGCAAAGCGTAAAGCATTTACTGAATATTGCTTAC
>CAXMOE010000182.1:0-5214 GCA_964194835.1 uncultured Flavobacteriaceae bacterium
TCAACGAATTGAGTCCACTTATTAAATCGGTTATTGTCTCGGCCTATGGTGATATGGACAATATACGGACGGCGATGAACCGTGGTGCTTTTGATTTTATCACCAAGCCAATTAATTTTGAAGATCTTACCATAACAATGGAAAAGACCTTGAAGCATGCCCTTCAAATTAAGGAAACGCTCAAGGCCATTAAAGAAAACAACATTCTAAAGATGTATGTAGACGAAAACGTGCTTAACTTTATGGGAAGTCGGGAATTTGAATCTACGATCATGGCCAATGAAAATATTGAGGCGACCGTCATGTTTATAGACGTATGCGGTTTTACAGCTATAAGCGAAACTACCGCTGCAGATTTGGTGGTGAAGATGCTCAACAGTTATTTTGACCTTATGGTGAAAGAGATCATTGCACAAGACGGACATATAGACAAGTTCATTGGAGATTCCGTCATGGCTGTTTTCCGAGGAGAATATCATTTAGATCGGGCCATTGATACCGCTCTTGCTTTACGAAACCAGCTGAACCAATTGATCCCTTTAGAAGAATCGCCTGGTTTTAAGCCAAAAGTATCAATAGGAATCAACAGTGGGGAAATGATTTCAGGCAACATAGGGTCTGCCAGTTTAAAACGATTGGATTATACCGTCATAGGTGATACGGTAAACACCGCTGCACGACTGCAGGACGCAGCAAAGGAAAACCAGATCATTATTTCTGAAAGTTGTTATGAACAAGTTAAAGAATCCTTCAAGTGTAAAAAAATTGGGAATATTTCAATAAAAAACAAGGCAAACCCAGTTACCGTTTACGAGGTGTTGGAATAATAGATAGAAGGGAAAAATATTAAAAAAGGAATTACGAAAAACAGCATAGCATTGTAACCACTTAAATAGTATAGAAAATGGAAAAGAAAGACATTACCAAAACATACAGCAATGGGGAAATCATTGTGGAATGGAAACCTGCAAAATGTATACATTCAGGAATCTGTGTGGAGAGTTTACCCAAGGTGTACAAACCCAATGAAAAGCCTTGGATACAGGTGGGAAACGCCACTACCGAAGAATTAAAGGCCCAGATAGCCAAGTGCCCTTCCGGAGCCTTGGGGTATCGGATGAAAAATGGGGAAGACCCTGAAGCGGCCGCAGAGGAAATAAAAGTACAGGTGTTGGCCAATGGTCCGCTGTTGGTACATGGGACTCTAAAAGTCACCGACACTAAAGGGCAGGAAGAATTAAAAACCAAGACAACCGCATTTTGCCGCTGCGGGGCCTCCGAAAATAAACCGTATTGTGACGGCACCCACTCAAAAATAGATTTTAAGGATGCCTAGGAAGGGACCCAAATAAATGCAAAGGGACACGGAATTCAGATGGGTATTTCAAATGTTAAAAATGGATTGGTATTTGGCTGTCTTTTGGTCTTAAACCGACTATGAATCCTACATCCCAACTAATAGCTTATGGGAAAACCAGTATATAGATATCCGGATTTCGTCAAGGAAGTAAGCTTAAAAAGTGCGGAGGGAAAGAGATATTGGTTAAAACTGCAAATTGATGAAAACAAGGAAGAAAGTATTGTGGTGATCCTTAAGAATCCTAGTAGGGCCAAAAAAGATGTTTCCGATAAAACGGTATATAACGTAAGTAACTATATCTTTCGTAACCGGGAAAATTATTCCCAATTGAGAAATATCGGCAACATTGTGATTCTCAATCTTTTTCCAAATTACGAAACCTATTCCTCCCAGCTGAAATCTTTGGGAGACCATCTCATGGACCCGGAAAACATAAGGACCTTGGATGAATTTTGTGGAACACATACAAAAGTGATCATGGCGTGGGGAAATTCGCCAAAAGGGCTTTTTGACGAATACGAATTATTGAAATCGCAGACGATGAATATTCTAAGCAAAAATAGAAACGAACTATTCTATGTGGATAAAATGTCGCTTATGGGTAATCCCAAACATGGACAGATATGGGGGTATAACGACAAATTAATACAGATTTGTTGAAAATTTAAAAGGGTGACCTACCCTGTACCAAAATTCATTATTTTTAACACTTGACGTTTCGGAGCTCCTAATTATAATCAGATTTGTTGATGTTAAAGACTTTAAATCAAACACTACATGAAAAGAAATACCCTAGTTTTCCTAATCCTTGCATTTTTGGTTGGTAATATGGTGAAAGCCCAAGGATTATCCACAGAAATGGAAGCGAAAATTGATGACATAATTGCGGAATTGACCCTTGAGGAAAAAGTGGCCATGTGCCATGCACAATCCAAATTCAGTACCCCGGGAGTTCCGCGTTTGGGAATCCCTGAGATATGGATGTCCGATGGACCACATGGAGTACGAGGTGAAATTAATTGGGACGATTGGGGTTATGCCGGGTGGACCAATGATTCCATTACCGCCTTCCCAGCCCTTACCTGTCTTGCTGCAACCTTTAGACCAGAACTTTCACATAAATACGGAGTAGCCATTGGAGAAGAAGCACTTTATAGAAAGAAAGATATATTGCTGGGTCCGGGTGTAAATATTTACCGTACACCTCTAAACGGTCGTAATTTTGAGTATATGGGAGAGGATCCACATTTGGCCTCCATCATGGTGGTGCCCTATATTGAAGGCTTGCAACAAAATGGAGTAGCCGGTTGTCTTAAGCATTTTGTCCTTAACAATCAGGAACTATGGCGCGACCATATCAATGTGGAAATCAGTGATCGGGCCCTATATGAAATTTATATGCCCGCTTTTAAGGCTGCTGTGGAAAAAGGGAAAGTCTGGTCCATAATGGGGGCCTATAACAAATTTAGAGGACAGTTTTGTTGCCATAACGAATTGCTCCTTAATAAAATCTTAAAGGAAGACTGGGCCTTTGATGGGGTGGTGGTCACCGACTGGGGAGGTGCACACGATACCCGTGAGTCCGCTCTGTTCGGCCTGGATATGGAAATGGGATCACATACCGATGGTTTGACGGTTTCAGAAAAGTATGCTTACGACTATTATTATCTAGCCAGACCGTTTCTAGAAATGCTACAAAGTGGGGAAATAGAGGAAGCAGTGGTCGACGATAAGGTGCGAAGAATTCTACGTCTTATGTTCCGAACCAATATGAACAAGGACCGTGGAATGGGAAGAATTAACAACAAAGAACACCTACAAGTGGCACGTGAGATTGCAAGTGAAGGAATAGTGCTATTGAAAAATGAGGATGCTTTTTACCCTATTGACCCAGATAAAAAAATGACGATAGCCGTAATCGGGGAAAATGCAACCAGGGCAATGACCGTGGGGGGAGGGTCTTCTGAACTAAAGGCAAAAAATGAAATATCACCTTTGGAAGGGATACAGCAGCGATTTAAGAATGCAAATATTGTCCATGCCATGGGATATGCTTCGGGCCCTTCGGCCTACGGGCGTGAATTGCCCTCAACATTGGACGCAGATTCTTTACGTATTGCTGCTATTGAGGCGGCTTCCAAGGCCGATGTAGTACTTTATTTTGGAGGACTGAACAAAAATCACCTTCAGGACTGTGAGGGTGGAGACCGGCAACAATTTGGTTTGCCTTTTGGACAAGATCAACTGATCAATGAATTAATAGAGGCCAATGCAAACATTGGAGTGGTCCTGATCAGTGGCAATGCCGTGGAAATGCCATGGTTGTCCAAGGTAAAAGGAGTAATGCAGGCCTGGTACCTGGGTAGCGAAGCGGGTAATGCAATGGCAGATGTTATTAGTGGGGATGTAAACCCCTCAGGAAAACTTCCCTTTTCTTTCCCAGTAAAATTAAGTGACAATGCAGCGCATCATTTTGGGGAGCTTTCCTATCCGGGAGATGGGGTAAATCAATTTTATAAGGAAGGGATTTTTGTAGGTTATCGCTGGCACGACACCAAAAAAATAAAGGCTCTTTATGCTTTTGGACATGGACTGTCGTATTCCACTTTTGATATATCTGAAGCAGTAACAGACAAAAAAGAGTATACAGCTGGGGAGAAAATAACCGTATCTTGTAAAGTGACCAATACGGGCAATGTAGATGGGGCCGAAGTGGTACAAGTGTATATTGGAAAACCCAAATCCAAGGTGGAGAGGGCAGTAAAGGAGTTAAAAGGGTTCCAAAAAATTTGGCTCAAAAAAGGAAGTAATACCGAGACAACCCTGTCGATTAACGTTGATGATCTGGCGTTTTATGATGAATCCTTATCGGGTTGGAACCTGGAAAAAGGCAACTACAGTATTTATGTGGGAAATGCTTCCGACCAAATTGCACAGCAACTGAAAATAACCATTAAATAATACCAACTGGGGTATTTGATGTGCCCCGCTTTAAATTAAAATTCAACAAACCAATTCCAATGAAAAAAATTATGACTCTTTTGACTTTTAGCCTTCTATTATTCGGATGTGCCCAAAAAAATGAAACTGCTCCAGCAAAGGAAGAGCCGGTGGAGGAAGCAAAATCTTCTTTTACCACAAATGGTAAGCAGGTATCCATAATTACTACAGCCAGCAACACCGATCTTCGGTTGTCAAATACAGGTATGGCCGAATTCACTGCTGCCGAGCAACCCTTGGAAAATGAAATATCGGTCTTTGTAAACCCCAATAAAACCTTCCAAAAAATGATGGGTATTGGCGGAGCGATCACCGATGCCTCTGCCGAGGTATTTGCAAAAATGCCCAAAGACAAGCAGGAAGAATTTTTAAAGGCCTATTATGATCCCAACGAGGGCATTGGCTATTCGCTAACACGTACTAGCATACACAGTTGTGACTTTAGTTCTGGAAGCTTTACCTACGTATCGGATGATGACAAGGAACTTAAGACCTTTAGTATTGAGCACGATCGTGAATTTCGGATTCCCATGATCAAAAGGGCCATTGCTGCTGCAGGAGGCGAACTGCTGTTATATGCAAGTCCATGGAGCCCTCCGGCATTTATGAAAGACAACAATGATGTTTTGCATGGAGGTAAATTACTACCCGAATATTTTGATTCTTGGGCGTTGTATTTTACAAAATTTATCAAGGCTTATGAAAGTGAGGGCATGCCAATTTGGGGAGTTACTATTCAAAACGAACCAATGGCAGTCCAACGATGGGAGTCATGTATTTTTACCGCAGAAGAAGAGCGCGATTTCCTTAAAAACCATTTGGGCCCTGTTATGGAGAAAGAAGGTTATGGCGAT
>CAXMOE010000183.1:0-5204 GCA_964194835.1 uncultured Flavobacteriaceae bacterium
TGTATAAATTGGGGGTAGATTTCTATCTGAATGACAAAAACACTATTTCGTTCTTTACCAACCAAAATATCTATGACGGAAAAGGCAGTGGAGATACAGATATTTTATATTACAATGATCCCACAAGGAACTCAATGCAGTTCTTCAACAATGTGGAAGACAATTTAAGTGAACAATATAATTTTGACTATAAGCTGGACTTTAAGAAGGACGGACACAATATTGAACTGGAGGTAGATCATAACCGTTTTAATAGTGATGAAGATGCTGAATTCAAGACAACAGGCAACTCATTATTTCCCGATTACAAAGACTTTGTAGATACAAAAAGGACACAAACCATAGCTAATCTGGATTATGTAAATCCATTGGATTCCATATCCAAATTGGAAGTAGGTGTGGAAGCCAGGATATTTGAAACAGATGTGGATTATACTTCTACCGGCCTTTCTTTTAATACCAATGGTAATTTAGTGCCCACTTCAAGTACAGATTTTATCTACGCTATGGATATTTACTCAGCCTATGCAACTTTTGGACAGAATTATGATAAATGGTCTTACCAAGTTGGATTGCGTATAGAGGATGTAGAAGTACAGGCAGATACAAATAATGTTAAGGCGTTTACAGACAAATATACAGAGCTTTACCCTTCAGGTTTTCTTACTTATTCGCCTACTGAAAAAAATCAATTTCAGTTGAGTGTCAGTAGACGTGTAGACAGGCCCGGATTGCAACAAGTGAATCCCATACGAGAATGGTCTACTCCATTAATATCGTCCCTTGGAAACCCTAGCCTGATACCACAATTCACCAATTCGTATGAAGTTAATTATACCAGAAGATTGGAAAACGGAAGTATCACTACTGGTGTTTTCTATAGATCCATCAAAGATGAAATCAGTAGGGCAGTATACGTAGATCGATTGGATTTTAACAAACTGATATTGACACATGACAATTTTGACAATACTTCGGCTTATGGTCTAGAAATCTCCGGTAATTATAGGCCCACTAAATGGTGGAACATCAACGGAAGTTTTGATTTGTATTCACAAACACAACGTGGCATCACTGAAAGCTTACTGACAGATAATTCCTCGGCAACCATAGATGATATTGTAATAGAAGAAGTAGAAGTGGAAAATACAGCATGGAACTTTCGAATGAACAATAGTTTTACCGTAAATAAAAAATTATCACTACAACTATTTGGATTTTATAGAGGGGAGAACCAATCCCTACAATTTAATATTAAACCCATGTATGTTGTGAATACGGGTGCCCGATATAGCTTCGCACAAGGAAAAGTTACAATTAGTCTAAATTTCAATGATATATTCAACACCATGCGATTTGCCTTCGACGGACAGCGACCTTTTGTGCAAAATGGCCGTTTTAATTGGGAAAGCCAATCTGTATACGCCGGGCTTTCATATCAGTTTGGAAGCGGAAAGAATAAGGCATCCAAAAGAAAAAGAAGGGACAGTAACACCAAACAAGGCGGTGGTGGCATATTATAGTTAATGCAAATTGATAGTGTTGTTGGTTAGAGGGTTGGTTGGTTTTCTCTTACAACCTATTAATTAAAAAAACCCGGGGCAATTGTTCCGGGTTTTTAATTTTAGGGTCAATTTATTATTCTAGTATACCTGTTGCGTGACCATCAAGGCTAGTGGTATTCCTATTTTCATGATAGTCCTCAAGACCATCTTTTCCCTGTTTTTTTGCCCATATCTTAAGCGCTTCCCGTTCCTCCATATAATCCATGATAGGTACCCCCATGCCACATGAAATCTGCACTAAATCAATATGTACATCCATCAATTGTCTACTGCCTGGAATTTCAGGAAATAGGTTGATATGATCCTTCCAAAATTTATCTCTTTCGTGATACGCTTTAGCTGTACCGTACAATCGAAGGATTATTGGTTTTCCCTCGAAAGCACAAAACATTATGGTAATTCTATCATTATTTTGTAAGTGTGCCGCAGTTTCATTGCCACTCCCGGTTAAATTCATCCATACAACCCGTTCACCATTAATGACCCTAAATGAATCCATGCCCTTGGGCGACAGATTTACACGTCCAGTTTCCATTGCCGTCGCTACAAAAAACAGTTTCTGATTTGCTATAAAATCGATTAGTTTTGGGGTTAATTTTTCTAGTCGCTTGCCCATTAGTTACCATTTTAGAATAACACTTCCCCAGGTAAAACCACTACCAAAAGCAGCCAAGACTACCAAGTCTCCCTCTTTTACTTTCCCCAGTTCCCAAGCCTCGGTCAACGCTATAGGGATGGATGCCGCAGTAGTGTTACCATATTTCATGATGTTATTGAACACCTGATCATTGCTTAATCCAAATCTCTTTTGTATAAACTGGGAAATACGCAAATTGGCCTGGTGAGGAACCAACAAGTCTATATCTGTAGCTGTCAAATTATTTTGCTTAAGGCCTTCATTGATAACCTCGCTAAATCGCACCACTGCATTTTTAAATACAAATTGGCCGTTCATATATGGGAAATACGATTCGTCATTAGGGTCATTATCTGCAATAATGTCATTTACCCAACGACTCCCCATTCCCGGAGCAATAAGGGAAAGTTCTTCTGCATGTTGACCTTCAGAATGCAAATGGGTAGATAATATACCTTTGGAAGTATCTTCTTCCCTACCCAATACCGCTGCGCCTGCACCATCCCCAAAAATTACGGAAACTCCCCTACCCCGTGTGGTCATATCCAAACCATGGGAATGTAATTCGGACCCTATGACCAAAACGTTTTTGTACATCCCGCTCTTTATATACTGATCTGCAACGGAAACGGCATATACAAAACCTGAACATTGGTTCCTCACGTCCAAGGCACCAACAGTTTTAATTCCCAGATCTCGTTGCACCAATACTCCTGGTCCTGGAAAATAATAGTCAGGACTTAGAGTAGCAAAAACTATAAAGTCAATATCATCTTTATCTATCCCTGCACGATCTATGGCAATCTTGGCAGCTTTTACGCCCATGGCGGTCGTAGTGTCCCCATCTCCCTTTACCACATGTCTGCGCTCCTTGATGCCTGTACGCTCTTGTATCCATGCGTCATCAGTATCCATTATTTTTGATAAATCCTCATTGGTTACTACATTATCTGGTACGTAGTAACCCAACCCCATTATTTTCGAATTGTACATTGCTTAGATTATTATAATTGTTTGAAAGGCAAATTATTAAGTTTATTTGCGAAAGACAAAAGAATAAACATTATTAAATCAATTTTCTAATATAAACAAAAATAAAGAGGTATTGAGGTTGGACTATGGCTTTTAACCAATTTACTTCCTTATATCGTTTAGAAATACCATTTCGTTGTGTGAATCAATAGTAAGTTCAAAACATAAAAAAAAACGCACTTTTTCCTAATATATTAATCAAAAGTATAAGTAAATGTTTAGTTTGAACAAATTATTTTCACGTCATAAGGTGTCAGTTTGTCATTAATTCCCACTATGGTATTTTTTTTGACAATACCTTAGCACAAACAATTAAAAATAATATTTAAGTATGTCTACAGGTAAAATCAATGTTTCAGTTGAAAATATATTCCCCCTAATAAAAAAATTCTTGTACAGCGATCATGAGATATTTTTGAGGGAACTGATATCCAATGCTACGGATGCAACATTAAAGTTAAAACACATTGCTTCCATAGGTGAAGCTAAGGTAGAATATGACAACCCCTTTATAGAGGTGAAGGTTGATAAGGAAGGTAAAAAGATCCACATTATTGATCAGGGGATTGGGATGACCGAGGAAGAAGTTAAAAAGTATATTAATGAAATTGCTTTCTCAGGGGCAGAGGAATTTTTACACAAATATGAAGACTCTGCCAAAGATTCAGGAATCATTGGACATTTTGGACTTGGTTTTTATTCATCCTTTATGGTGGCCAGCAAGGTTGAAATTATCACGAAAAGCCATAAAGACGAGCCTGCAGCACATTGGTCTTGTGACGGTTCGCCCAATTTCACACTTAAAAAAGGCAAAAAGGAAGACCACGGTACCGAGATTATTCTTCATATTGCTGAAGATTCAACCGAATTCTTGGAAGAAAATAAAATAGGGGAATTGTTGAAAAAGTACAACAAGTTTATGCCCATCCCTATCAAATTCGGGACAAAAACAGAAACTCTTCCTAAACCGGAAGGCGCCAAAGAAGAGGATCCTGCTCCTACAGAAGAGGTTGATAATATCATTAACAATCCCAATCCGGCATGGACCAAACAACCCACCGAATTAAAGGATGAAGACTACAAAGGTTTTTATAGGGAGTTGTATCCAATGCAGTTTGAAGAACCGCTTTTCCATATACATTTAAATGTAGATTACCCTTTTAACCTTACTGGAATACTCTACTTTCCGAAACTTACCACTGACCTAAATGTTCAGAAAGACCGGATACAATTATATCAAAACCAGGTTTTTGTAACTGATAATGTAGAAGGAATAGTTCCAGAATTTTTAACCATGTTAAGAGGGGTCATTGATTCTCCTGATATTCCCTTGAACGTATCAAGGTCTTATCTTCAAGCAGACGGGGCAGTAAAGAAGATTTCTTCTTATATAACTCGTAAGGTAGCTGACAAATTGACTTCATTATTTAAAAACAATAGGGAAGATTTCGAGGCTAAATGGAACGACATTAAAATTGTCATAGAATATGGTATGCTTTCAGAGGATAAATTCTTTGAAAAGGCTGACAAATTTGCGCTCTTTCCTACGGTAGACGGCAATTATTACACTTTTGAGGAACTTCAAGAGAAAATAAAGGATAACCAGACCGATAAGGATGACAAATTGGTTGTTTTATATGCTTCTGACAAAGAAGCACAACACAGTTATATAGAAGCTGCTCAGGCCAAAGGATTTGAAGTATTGCTGTTAGACTCGCCAATTATATCGCACCTAATGCAAAAACTTGAAACTTCTAAAGAAAATATTTCTTTTACGAGAGTAGACACAGATCATTTGGACAATCTTATCAAAAAAGAGGACACACAAATTTCAAAATTGTCTGATGAAGAAAAGGACCGTCTCAAGACGAATTTGGAAGAGGTAATAAAAGAGAAGGGTTATACTATACAATTGGAGGCCATGGACAGTGATGCGTCACCTTTTATAATTACAGAGCCTGAATTTATGA
>CAXMOE010000184.1:0-1996 GCA_964194835.1 uncultured Flavobacteriaceae bacterium
TTCTTTCTACATTTTCCTTGGCATTTAGATAGCACCAATTGTCCACATCTATCGCATCAATATTTGAGGCCCCCTTCATGGCGGCTAGAATTGCCAGTACTCCGGTGCCACTTCCCATATCCAAAACCGACTTATCCTTGAAATCGTATTCTAGGATATGTTGAAGCATCATATAAGTAGTTTCGTGGTGTCCGGTACCGAAACTCATTTTTGGCTCTATGACAATATCAAATTTCACATCTGGCCTCTGATGAAAAGGCGCCCGTATAGCACATTTCTCCCCTACTTGTATAAGATTGAAATTTTGTTCCCAAACGGAATTCCAATTTTCCTGTTCTATTTCGGCAAAACTGTAGGTGATCTTAAAATTGGGATGCGACATAATATCGATATGACCTAAAATATCTTTACTCCAGTCCCCCTTTTGAATGTATGCCAAAACCCCATCATTGGTCTCCGCAAAACTTTCAAAACCGACTTCACCCAATTCCGCCATCAAAATATCCGAAGCCGGTTGAACAGGGCTTACCTTAAAGTCATATTCTATATAAATGGTATTGGCCATCCTAAATAGTCTAAGAAGCTCCCTGACTAAATTGCCTTGATAATGGCTACAAAATCGGCTGCCACCAATGCTGCACCTCCAATTAGGCCACCATCTACGTCAGGTTTTGAAAATATTTCTACTGCATTGGAAGGTTTTACACTTCCACCGTATAAAATAGATACGTTACTTGCAACCGAGCTATCGTAGACATCTGTTACCGTACTACGAATAAAGGCATGCATTTCCTGTGCTTGTTCTGGTGATGCAGTTTCACCGGTACCAATAGCCCAAACTGGTTCATAGGCCAAAACAATATTACTCCATGCAGCTGCATCCAAGTCAAAAACGGCATTTCTCAACTGGCTTTCCACTACCTTGAAATGGTTCCCAGATTTACGGTCGTTCAATTCTTCACCAAAACAGAACATTACACGTAATTTGTTTTTTAGGGCAGCAGCCACTTTCTTAGCCAAAATCTCATCGGTTTCCCCAAAATAGGCCCTACGTTCTGAGTGGCCGATAATCACGGTCTCTATTCCAATATTTAAAAGCATGTCTGCAGATATTTCTCCTGTGTAGGCACCACTTTCGGCAAAATGCATATTTTGAGCGATGACCTCAACTGAAGAATCTTCACAATGATTTACAGCGCTAGCGAGGTTCACAAAGGTAGGGGCTACCATGATCTCAGCTGTGGTATCTGGCAGTTTTGCAGAAAGTTCGGTCAATAAAGCCTCGGTTTCTGCTAGATTTTTATTCATTTTCCAATTTCCAGCTACTATTTTACTTCTCATTTTATTGTTTTTTCTGTTCTTAATTGAATTTTAAATCCTCCAAATCATTATAATGTACTTTTTGTCTTATGGTTCCTTTTTCCAAAACCAAAACCCCAGGATTAGATCGTACTATGGTCTTTAGGGCTGTCTCATCGGTAAAATAGAAATCAAGCCCCAATTGATGTTCTCTAACGAGTTGGTCCGTGATTTCGGGTCCTGAAGCCGACATGCCAATTACTTTATACCCTTTGTTGATTGCTTGATCCGTAACCGTTTTTATTTCATTGAATGCTTCCTGGTCACTTTTTCCTAAATCATATGCTATGACCATGACCAATTTTTCTTCCTGTAACATGGAAGCGGTATAATCATCCCCATCTTTTTCGATGGAAAAATCATGGATTGGTGGTTCGTACCCTTTCTGTATCTCTGTTGTTTCCACATCAATGAACTCCCCGTCCACTGAAGGATATTCTCCATGAGTAACAATAACTTGTTCTTCTCTCCCTACCTTGAACCTCCAGGCATACTCAAAAACAGCCTTAGGGGCACCTTCGGGAATATTCATACCTTGTTCTATATTGGCCCCAATTTTATATGGCCTAAAATCCAATGCAGGTAAATGGTTCAATACATAAACTGCAAAGGCAATACAGGCAAACAATGCGCTAAC
>CAXMOE010000184.1:2187-4793 GCA_964194835.1 uncultured Flavobacteriaceae bacterium
CCCAATGCATAGGGCATTAGCGATGGAAGGTCTAGCACCCCTTGACTAAAATATTCTTCCAACTTAAAGGAAAATCCAACTGGGTCATTGAGCTTTATAAATCCACTGATAATGAACAAAACACCAACAACAATTCTACTGAAAACTACAAAATATTTCATTCTCCCCTTTAGTTAATCTCTAGACCAATTATACATTACCTTCTTTCATATGGATTAAAGCAAAAACAGAATAATTGATTATATCCTGATAGTTGGCTCGAATACCTTCGCTGACCAAGGTCTTTCCCTTATTGTCTTCTATTTGTTTTACCCGTAATAATTTTTGGATAATGAGATCGGTCAAAGAGCTTACGCGCATGTCCCGCCATGCTTCTCCATAATCATGGTTCTTGTTCTCCATAAGCGATTTGGTTTCCGCAAGGTGTTTGTCGTACAGCTCAATGGCTTGTTCAGTAGAAAGGTCTGGCTGCTCCACAATTCCTTTTTCCAACTGTACCAGGGCCATTATGGAATAATTTATGATTCCAATAAATTCAGAACGCTCACCCTCATCTACTCTTCGGACCTCGTTTTCCTGTAAACTTCTTATCCTTTGTGCTTTAATATAAATTTGATCCGTCAGTGAGGGAAGTCTCAAAATGCGCCATGCACTGCCATAATCCTTCATCTTTTTCTTGAATAACTCTCGACAAATTTTTATGATCGCATCATATTGTTCAGAGGTTTTCTGCATGTATTCTTTCTAATTTGCGTAAATTTCGCTTAAAATTTTGAAATGTTCAAAGTTAGTGGTTTAAACTTGTCCTCGAGTACAATTTTATTCTATTTTTTCATTCCGAATATTATTGTATGACCATTAATTGTAAAGGGGAATTAATAGACCTGAGTATCCCAAAGGTAATGGGTGTATTGAACATTACCCCAGATTCTTTTTTCGATGGTGGCAAATATAAGAATGGAGCAAGCATTCTTGCACAGGTGGAATGCATGCTTAAGGATGGGGCCACATTTATTGATGTGGGCGCCTATAGTTCCAGACCTGGTGCGGCACATGTCTCCGAAGTAGACGAGTTAAACCGTATTCTTCCCGTTGTTGGTTTAGCACTAAAGGAATTTCCCGATATTCTGTTATCGGTAGATACGTTCAGGAGCCAAGTGGCCAGTGAATGTTTGGACATGGGAGCCGCTCTTATCAATGATATTTCATCAGGGAAATTGGATAACTCTATGTTGAGTACCATTGCGAAGCATCAGGTCCCCTATGTAATGATGCATATGCAAGGAACACCACAGAACATGCAACAAAATACCTCCTACCAAAATCTTTTAGGGGAAATCCTATACTACTTTTCTGAAAGGGTTACCGCTGCAAGAGCCCACCGCATAAATGATATCATTATAGATCCCGGATTTGGGTTTGCAAAAACAACACAACAGAATTACGAACTTCTTCATAAACTAGATCTGTTTCAAAGTTTGGGACTTCCTATTTTAACAGGAGTTAGCAGAAAATCGATGATTTACAAAATATTGGATACAGATGCCAACGGGGCTTTGAACGGTACTACTGCCTTAAATATGTATGCGTTGAGCAAAGGGATCCATATCCTTAGGGTCCATGATGTTAAGGAAGCAATGGAATGTGTTCGGCTTACAGAAGCGTTGAAGTATGAAAATGATTGATTTTTGGTACGTCAATTTTTCCTAATTTTACAAAAACGGCAAGGATTGGATTTTTTAGATTTTCTCGATTTCAGGATTACAGATGTCATTGACATCATTTTGGTTGCTTTACTCCTCTACTATATCTACAAACTTGTTCGGGGAACCGTTGCCATCAACATCTTTATTGGAATTGTAATCGTTTGGGCATTATGGAAGCTCACCGAACTTTTGGAAATGCAAATGATCAGTAGTATGGTTGGAGGGTTTATGAGTATTGGATTATTGGCGCTCATAATTGTCTTTCAACAAGAAGTGCGTAAATTCTTTTTAATGATAGGATCTACTGATTTTGCAACAAAGAGGAGCTTTATCCGCCGCTTTAAATTCTTAAAACAGGAAGGACTCACTTCTGAGACCAATGTTGAGGCCATTATGGGCGCATGTGAAAAAATGAGTTCAACCAAAACAGGGGCCATCATAGTCATTGAACGCAACCATAATTTGGATTTTATAAAATCGACCGGGGATAAAATGAATATTGAAGTCACCCTACCGATCATTGAAAGTATTTTTTACAAAAATAGTCCGTTACATGACGGGGCCGCAGTTGTAAAAAATAATTTTATCGTTGCCACCCGAGTAATTTTACCAGTTTCCAATGAACGTACAATACCACTCCGTTTTGGATTGAGACATAGGGCAGCTGTTGGAATCAGTGAAAAAACAGACGCTGTGGCCTTGGTGGTAAGTGAAGAAACAGGCCTCATCTCCTATATTAAAAACGGGGAGTTTGTTTTATACAAAGGGCTACCCGAGTTAAAAACTATATTACAGGAAGATCTCAACGAAATTTAGGGAAATGGAATGCAAAAACTGTAACGCCATTTTAATTGAAACACATAACTACTGTTCTGATTGTGGTGCCAAGGTAATTCACAA
>CAXMOE010000184.1:4821-5182 GCA_964194835.1 uncultured Flavobacteriaceae bacterium
TGGTGACCATAAAAAATACCTCAATCCCATAAGTAATTTGGCCATTGCTTTAACACTTTCTGGTATTCAAATGTTTTTATTGCGCAAAATATTTCCTGAAGGCTTGAATTTCGATATCTACAATCAAGGTTTAAATCCCGAATTGTCCCAAAAAATAATGGAAATCGTATTTGATTTCTCCTCTTTCATATTCATTCTGTATATCCCCATATTTGCCATTACCGGTTGGATAACATTCAATAAGAAAGCATACATTTTTTCCGAATACATAATCTTTTACATCTATATTCTTGCACATTGGAGTATTCTAACCTTTCCAATAACCTTAGCGGTTTTATTATTCTCTGCTGAATCTTATATG
>CAXMOE010000185.1:0-5105 GCA_964194835.1 uncultured Flavobacteriaceae bacterium
GATTATCTTAGTTTCAATCGCCAGTTCTGCTTTCCAACCCTCTAATTTCCCACTTTGTTCTTCGCTAAGCTGAAATATTTGAGTAATAATTCCCTTATTGTCGCTTCCTATTCCCAAGCTACAATCCTGGGTATATGCCATAGGAGATAGATACACTAGAAAAAGAAAAATGCTAAAAGCTTTTAAATACATAGTTGTAGTTTAATGAAATCCAATGGTATAATTGCTAATATACAAACTGTATTTTTTGATAAAAAGTATACTGAGCTCATCATGGCATTTTAAAAAATTCAATTCGTCTTTAGTCCATAAAAAAAGCCACTTTTTACAAGTGGCTTTTTATCAAATATTGTGTTATTAATTATTTAAGGGAAAGACTCACCCGTGCAAATAAAAATCTTCCCCCTATACCAAATTGTTGTGCTCTACGTGACCAATCGAAACGACCAGAACTACGGTTGTTTCCACCATCTGCAAGAGCATCGGCAGCCCTGTCCGGGTATATGTCAAATAAATTATTTGCTCCAATGGTAAATGTAATTGCATCTGTGACTTTGTACCCAACCGACAAATCGGTCACCATCTTGGTTCCAAATACTTGTTGCCTGTCAACATTGGTAGTGGCTTCCGTAACCTCTCCAAAATATACATTTCTAAGAAATACAGTAAATTTATCATCTGTCAAATTAAAAGACAGGTTCACCTTTGTTCTCGGAACGGCTTCTTCCAAATATACTCTACTATCTTCAGGAAAATAAGTGGATACCAAACCTGCATCACTTAATACTTGAGAAGCTTTGATATCCCCAACCTGTCTCGTATTGGAAAAAGTACCTGCTAAATCGGTTTTCAACCTCCAACTTGATCCCAAACTAGCTTGATGGGTCAGTACAATATCCAATCCTTTGGACTCTGTATCAATAGCATTCGCAAAAAATGAAGCTCTTGATGCGTTGGCTTGACGTAAAAGGTTATCAAGCTCCGAACCGGTTCCAGGACCACTAAACTGCCCAGTGTACACAACTCTATCGTCGATTTTAACAAAATACCCGTCTATAGTTATGGTAAGGTTAGCTTCCGGAATTTTTCCAGTAAAACCTAGACTA
Organism: uncultured Flavobacteriaceae bacterium; assembly: GCA_964194835.1. Taxonomy (GTDB): domain Bacteria; phylum Bacteroidota; class Bacteroidia; order Flavobacteriales; family Flavobacteriaceae; genus CAXMOE01. The sequence continues at coordinate 1,107 of CAXMOE010000185.1, forward strand.
ACACTTTGTGAAGTTTCTTCTTTTAGTTTAGGAATTCCCAATAGTTGGGCTGCCCTACTATCATTTGCAAATGTCCCTACCTCTTGTGGATCACCATTCTGATCGAAAATAGTTGATGTGGAATTAAAGTTGATCTGATGTAATGAAGGTGCCCGGAAACCAGTATTCAAAGCTCCACGGATGTTCAAATTATCGGTAACTTTAACTCTTGATGCCAATTTAAAATTGATTGTGGAACCAAAATCACTATAATTTTCGAACCTAGTTGCAAAACTGGCCAAAAATGCATCTGAAATATCCGCTTCCACATCAAAATAACCAGCTATACTACTTCTATCTCTTGAAACCTCATTGCTGGGACTAAAACCCGGAAAAACTTGCGAACCTCCTGGTCGTGCGCTTCCAAAAAAGTCTTCGGAAGGCTGTTGTGATGCCAGTGTTATTACCTGACCATCTGCTGTATATTGCGCATATGATTCCTCTTCCCCGGCTACAATTTCATAATTTTCAACACGATACTCCGCTCCAAATGCAATATTTAAACCGGACATCACATCGTCAAAAAATTGGGTTACATCCAAATTTGACGTGTTCTGCAAAAAGGAAAACCCTCCTGCATCAAAAGTGGTCGGTGAAGCAGACTGCAATGATGCATTAAAAGTATTTCCTATAGTGTACAGAAATGAATTTTTTCCGTAAGCATTACTAAAATCAACACTCCAATCGCCTACCATACCTTTGATACCCACTGCCAAGGATTGGTCTTTTATACTAGAATTTATTTCGGGCAGAAATCCGTTGTTATATGCTGGAGTAAAGGTCCTACTCTGATTTGGAAGTCTGTAAAAACCAGCAGAATTACCGGTTCTTGAACTAAGTCCCGCAAAGGAATAAAGTTCGGTGCCATTGTCATCCAAGGGCAAGGAAAAATTGGCAAACATACGACCACCTCGTAAGGCAGATTGCCCTACCCTCATGTTATAATCGCTTCTTTCCTGTCCTCTTGCAGCCAATTCCGCCGTTGTGTTATCAGCAGACAATACCGTTCTCAAATCATCTTTTATTAAGGCGCCATTTAAATTGATTCCTGCGGCATTAGCATATTGTATTACATCGGCTACATCATCATCCAATAAATTACTTATATCATAACCATCCGCAAGTGCAAATCTTTCAACTGTATTATAGAGATTAAAGACATCACCTTCCCATTCGTTCATTCGGCTATAATCATCTCGTACATCAAAATCTCCTGAAAAGGTAATATAACCTCCCCTATCCCCCAATGCAAGACCATAACTGGCTGCTATATTGGTGGTTTCACCATCAGAACCCCCGGTTTGACCATTTGCATTTTCCGAGAAATTTGCGCCAGTGGTCACCGTTGCATACAACTCGTTGACCGCTGTATTCAACACAATATTGATAACCCCTGCAATGGCGTCAGAACCATACTGGGCTGCCGCTCCATCCCTTAAAACCTCTATACGTTTTATCGCAGCAGCGGGAATAGCATTTAAATCTGTCCCCACACTACCCCTACCAAAGGTTCCATTGACATTTACCAATGATGAATTATGCCTTCGTTTACCATTGATCAACACCAAAACCTGGTCTGGTCCCAAGCCTCGAAGAGAAGCTGGGTCAATGTGGTCGGTACCATCCGAAATGGTCTGTGTATTGGAAGTAAATGAAGGTGCAACAAAATTTAAAATTTGATTTAAATTCACCTGTGGTGCCATATTGTTGAGTTCCTTAATGTCAATAACATCAATGGGGACAGTACTTTCCGTTGCTGTTCTGTTGGGATTACGAGATCCAATAATAATTACTTCAGCCAATGCAACGCCGGCCACCAGTGTAATGTTCATGGTATTGCTATTGACAACTACCTGCTTGGTTTCAAAACCAATATAGGAGACCTCCAAGGTGTCTCCTTGGGAAGCTTCAATGAAATAATTTCCATCAAAATCTGTAGTTGCACCTATGGTAGTACCTTGCACAACAATGGAAGCTCCTGGTAAAGGTGCTCCATTCTCATCTGAAACGGTACCAGCTATCTGTGCACTAACCAAACTAAATGCACCCAGAAAAAGAGTCACAAAAATTAAGTAATTTTTCTTCATAATAATATATTTAAGTTAGTAATTACAAAACCTAGTAATTATATAATTTGTGGGGGAGAAACTGATATCAGTAGTATTGAATCTTCATATCCAATGAAGTATTCTAACCTACTTACAGTTTAATAGCGCCTTTGCTAACGTTAGAGTGCATGATTATTCTAAAAGGGGCTATTCAAATATAAGGAATTTCCTGTTCATCCCTTTTTCCCATTAGAAAGGCAGGATTTGACAAAGCGACGCAATATTGTATTTTTGGGACAAAATTCCACGAATGAAACAGATCATAGACCGATTTTTGACCTATGTCACCATTGATACCCAAAGCGACCCAAATTCCAACACCACCCCAAGCACAATTAAACAGTGGGATCTGGCGAACAAATTGGTAGATGAGTTGCGACAAATTGGTATGCAGGAGATAACTATTGATAAAAATGCCTATATCATGGCAACTTTGCCCAATAACACCAATAAAGAAGTGCCCACAATTGGTTTTATTTCCCATTTTGACACCACTCCCGATTTTTCAGGAACAAACGTAAAACCTCAAATTATTGAAAATTATGATGGAGCTGACGTTGTGTTGAACAAAGAAAAAAACATTATTCTATCACCGGACTATTTTGAGGACTTGTTGCTGTATAAAGGCAAGACCTTAATAACAACAGATGGTACTACCTTATTGGGTGCCGATGACAAGGCAGGAATTACAGAAATAATGACCGCCATGGAGTACCTCATCCAAAATCCTGAAATAAAACACGGTAAAATTCGCATTGGTTTTACCCCCGATGAGGAAATTGGCCGTGGTGCCCACAAATTTGATGTTTCCCTATTTGGTGCTGAATGGGCCTATACAATGGATGGTAGTCAAGTAGGGGAATTGGAATATGAAAATTTCAATGCTGCTGGTGTAAAATTGGTTATAAAAGGAAAAAGTGTTCATCCAGGCTATGCCAAGGGAAAAATGGTCAACGCCATTGGAATTGCAAATGAATTTATGGGTCTTTTGCCCAAGAAAGAAGTTCCCGAACATACTTCCGACAGACAAGGGTTCTTCCACGTTCAGCATATCAAAGGAGAAATTGAAAATGCCGAATTGGAGTTGATTATCAGGGACCATCATATAACTAAGTTTGAAAAACGAAAAAATCTAGTGGAAGATATCGTTCAGAACTTGAATGAGATCTACGGCAATTGTGTAACGGTAGAAATAAAAGACCAATATTACAACATGAAAGAAAAGGTAGAACCTGTCTTACATATTGTCGAGATTGCCAAAGAAGCTATGGAATCTTTGCAGATTACTCCCATCATTAAACCAATAAGGGGAGGTACCGATGGTTCACAATTGAGTTATATGGGTCTGCCTTGTCCAAACATTTTTGCTGGAGGGCATAATTTTCATGGTAAATATGAATATATTCCAGTGGAAAGCATGCAAAAAGCAGTTGATGTTATCGTAAAAATTTGCGAAATTACAGCAAATAAAAATTGAGCAGCATGGATACTTCTTATAAAATAGAGGCCTACTTTACAAAAGAACACCCTTTTCAACATGGAATTTCAATTCTTAGGGATTTGGTCAATAGCACAGAATTGGAAGAAAACTATAAATGGGGCGCTCCAGTGTACACCATCTAGAACAAGAATGTGCTTGGCATAATGTCCTTTAAAAATCATTTTGGAATTTGGTTCTTTAACGGGGTATTTTTAAAAGATCTAAAAAACGTTTTAGAAAATGCGCAGGAAGGAAAAATCAAGGCAATGCGACATTGGAAATTCAATTCCATTGACGACATTGATTCGGATGTCGTACTTAGTTATATTAGAGAGGCCATTGACAACCAAAAAAAAGGGAGGAAGTTGGTCC
>CAXMOE010000186.1:0-325 GCA_964194835.1 uncultured Flavobacteriaceae bacterium
TGGATCAGTCTTCCGACCATTGTCCAATATTCCTCACTGCTGCCTACCGTAGGAGTCTGGTCCGTGTCTCAGTACCAGTGTGGGGGATCCCCCTCTCAGGGCCCCTACCCATCGCTGCCTTGGTAAGCCGTTACCTTACCAACTAACTAATGGGACGCATAGTCATCCTGTACCGTGACCTTTAATAACAAAATGATGCCATCTTGATATACCATGGGGCATTAATCCAAATTTCTCTGGGCTATTCCCCAGTACAGGGCAGATTCTATACGCGTTGCGCACCCGTGCGCCGGTCGTCATCTGGTGCAAGCACCAATGTTACCCC
>CAXMOE010000186.1:335-5088 GCA_964194835.1 uncultured Flavobacteriaceae bacterium
AGGCCTGCCGCTAGCGTTCATCCTGAGCCAGGATCAAACTCTTCATCGTTGTTCGTTAAAAAATATTCCGGCCAACCAAATGAAAATATCCAGCCCATAAATGGGTTATTCAATCTTAAAATTATTTCGTATAAAACCAATGTGCTAAACACAATGGCTCCAATACGCGCTGTCTATCAATAAATCAATGAACTTATCTGAAAAAATAACGCCCAGTATCTCTCTAAGCGGGTGCAAATATAAGTCGGTTTTTTAAATTAAAACCATTATTCCATATGTTTTTGCTGTTTTTTTTTAAAGCCTTTTTCAATGTATTAAAAACTAGATTCTTGTAGAATAAATAGCATCAAAAAAAAGGCTAATAAATTTAGTGTAAAATAGTCTTATATGCAACTATTTCTTTTGTTTATGGGTAGAGTTCCATTTATTGGTAAGAGAAGCATAGTCATAATTCAATACAGATTTCTGCCGTTCCAACCTATTCTCTGCGAAAGCCCGCTGTAAAATATCCTCGATCAGATAGTCTTCATGGGTACTCTCAGGGCGAAATTCCTCCTTGATACTTATCTTGAACATTTTTGCGGTAGTATTGTACCAAAAGGCCCGCCAACCGTTACGAAGTTCCTTTACCAAGCCAAAAGCGGTTTTTCCAGTTTGTCTATATATGAGCTTAACCAAGATTTGTCCTTCGGTCCGGGTAAGTTTTTTTAATTCATCTGAAAATTCTCCCTCAATATATTTTTGAACCTTTTTAGTATATTTTCTTCTTTTGCGTTTGGATTTAATATTTGAGAGACTGTCATTTAACTCCACCAATCTTTCCGCTGCCATTTTTGCGTAGGGATACACCTTTATGGTCTTCCGTCTTAATATGTAATACCGAAGTTTTTCCCGATAGGAGGCAAAATCGAGCTTGCCAAAAATATATACTTCGTCCAATGGTATGAAACTACGATAGATAGAATCTCCTTCTATTATAATATATTTCTCAGCAATGGAATCCAAGAGCTCTTCCTTCACCTGGGATCTTCCGCAGAAAACCATAAGTACCAAAACGAAAGGCAATATTTTTTTTCCCATCATAACGAAAACACAAAACCTTGACAAAATTAACGATAAACATTTGATGTTGTTATTAAATAAAAGTGAATATTGCTAAGTTTGTATTTAAAATATATATACATGAGCGCAAAGAAGATCATCAATAAAAAATCTCTTGATTTTTTTGAAAAATATCTTAACAATGCCGCTCCCACAGGATATGAGTGGGAGGGTCAAAAATTATGGATGAATTACCTAAAACCTTATGTAGATACATTTATTACAGACACATATGGTACAGCCGTGGGAATAATAAATCCGGATGCCAAATATAAGGTAGTCATTGAAGGGCATTCTGATGAAATCTCATGGTATGTTAATTATATCACAGATGAAGGACTTCTTTATGTTATACGAAATGGTGGAAGCGATCATCAAATTGCACCCTCCAAATGGGTCAATATCCACACACCAACTGGGATTGTAAAAGGAGTTTTCGGATGGCCAGCCATCCATACCAGGATCAGCACTAAGGAGGAACCCCCAAAACTTGATAATATTTTTATCGACATAGGTGCGAAAAACAAGGCCGAGGTAAATAAAATGGGAGTCCATGTAGGGTGTGTCATTACCTATCCCGACGAGTTCCATGTATTAAATAAAAATAAATTCGTTTGTCGTGCCATTGATAACCGTGCCGGAGGATTCATGATTGCCGAAGTAGCACGGCTTTTACATGAAAATAAAAATAAATTACCCTTTGGCTTGTACATTACCAACTCGGTACAGGAAGAAATTGGACTGCGGGGAGCGGAGATGATTACGCAGACCATTAAACCCAATGTGGCCATAGTCACAGATGTTTGTCACGATACCACTACCCCAATGATAGACAAAAAGAAACAAGGTCATACCGAAATGGGTGCCGGCCCAGTAATTTCTTATGCTCCTGCCGTACAAAACAAACTGCGAGAACGGATCATTGAAACTGCAGAAACCAATAAAATTCCATTCCAACGCATGGCCTCTTCTAGATTCACAGGTACAGATACCGATGCATTTGCGTATAGTAATGGAGGGGTTGCCTCTGCGTTGATTTCACTACCACTAAGATATATGCATACTACAGTGGAAACAGTTCACAAGGATGATGTTGAAAATGTTATCCGTTTAATTTATGAAACTTTATTGACTATTAAAGATGGGGAAACTTTCAGTTATTTTGATTAACCCATAAGTACTAATGGACGAACTCGTAGACATTCTGGATGTAGATGGAAAAATTACAGGCAAGACCAGTATGAAGTCGGAGGCCCACCAAAAAGGTCTCTTTCATTCCACGGTACATATTTGGTTCTATACCAAAGACGGAAAACTATTGATACAACAAAGGGGAAAGATAAAAGCATCTTTCCCCCTTTTATGGGATGTATCAGTTGCTGGGCACGTTGGTGCTAGTGAAAATATCACGATTTCCGCCATAAGAGAGATTGAAGAAGAAATTGGACTAAAAATCGTTGAGGACGAACTACAAAAAAGAGGGGTGTTTAAATCTGTTCAAAGACACAACAAAAATTTAATTGATTGCGAGTTCCACCACACCTTTTTATGTGAACTCAAGTTTTCCATCGATGACCTAACACAACAAGAAAGTGAGGTTGAGGCACTGTCCATGATTTCTATTTCCCAATTTACCAAAGAATTAAAGGATAAGGAGATTTCCAAAAAATATGTACCACATGGGACGGGGTACTACACATCCATAATAAAGGCGATCCAGAAAAGATTATAATTCTTTCAGAAAAGATTCTGGATCATCCATTTTGTAGATTTTTTGACCTCCTTTTCTCATGTCTTTAACCACAAATGAATTGTCAGCCAATTCTTGTTCCCCAATCAATACAACATAGGGCACCTTTCTCTTGTTAGCATATTTCATCTGTTTCTGCATTTTTGCGGCATTGGGATATACATCGGATTTAATGCCCAATTTCCTAAATGTGTTCACCAATTTTAGAGCAGCAATTGCTTCATTTTCCCCAAAATTAACGCAGAGTATATCTAAGGTATGTTCCAACACATCAGGAAAAAGGCCCAATTCTTCCAAGACCAGATATATACGGTCCAGGCCAAAAGAAATCCCGACGCCACTAACATCTTTTAGTCCAAAAATGCCTGTAAGGTCATCATATCTTCCACCCCCCCCAATAGAGCCCATTTTCACATATTCTGGCGCGGCCACTTCAAAAATTGCTCCTGTATAATAATTAAGGCCTCGTGCCAGAGTAACATTCAATTGGAGTTTAGCAGACTGCATTCCAAGCTTTTCCAAAGATTCAATAATATAACTCAATTCCTTTACCCCTTTAGTCCCTTCTTCGGAATCTTTAAGCAATGCTCTCAAGATATCAAGTTGTTCCAGATTTGTTCCAGAAAGTGAGAACAGAGGCTGTACTTTTGCAATAGCCTCTTCGGAAATTCCTCTTTCCAGCATTTCGAGTTTTACGCCTTCCTCTCCAATTTTATCCAATTTGTCAAGGGCCACGGTAAAGTTTACCAAATTTTGTTTTGCTCCAATGACTTCGGCTACACCCGCTAAAATTTTTCTGTTGTTCAACTTAATAGTAACTCCATCAAGCTTTAAGTCTGTGAATACGGCATCATACAGTTGTACTAACTCTACCTCCTGGATCAATGAATTTGCACCTACTACATCTGCATCGCATTGGTAAAACTCGCGGAATCTACCTTTTTGGGGCCTATCGGCCCGCCATACAGGTTGAATTTGATATCGTTTAAACGGAAAATCTAAGTCATTTTGGTGCATCACTACATATCGCGCAAAAGGCACGGTAAGATCATAACGTAGGGCTTTATCAGAAATCTTGGGAGTTAATGAGCCCGAATTCTTAGAGCTATAAGTAACATCGTCTACCTTACTGATGTAATCCCCAGAGTTAAGTATTTTAAAAATTAAGCGATCACCTTCATCTCCATACTTACCCATTAGGGTTTCATAATTTTCAAAGGAGGGAGTTTCTATTGGTTGAAAACCAAAGACCTGAAAATGTTTTTTTACAATATCAAAAATATAATTACGCTTGCTTACTTCTGATGGCGAAAAATCACGTGTGCCTTTGGGTATGGATGGTTTTTGTGCCATTTAATTGTATTCTTTAGCAAATATAAAGGTTTATGGATTCCTGCAGGGGATAAAAGTCGTCCCCACCACAATGAAATAATCAGCTTACCTTTTACATAATTGGAAGCAAATATCGCGTTATTCTATGATTTTGTCAAACCACTGGTACAATTGTCCTTTGGTAATGATTGCTCCTTGTTGTATTAAATTAAACTTATCCATGTTTTTGTCTTCCGAATAGGCTTTGGAGGCCGTTAAGTAATCCACAAAATCAGATTGATAATTATTTTTGAACCAATTAAACCCTTCATTTGTACCCAAATCTATATTTGGATTCATCACTTTGACCGAAATAAGTTTCATTTCCTTGTTAGTCAAATGGAACAGATGCATCTGCTGTGCAGAAATATTTTCCAAGTACGTAATTTTGGTCAACACTCCTTCCCAAATTAAATCACTAAAAACATCCAATTCCTCCTCAGCCACTTGTGGTTTTTCAGTTTTTAAGGCCTTCCATTCATCAGCTGTTATGGATTGTGTCGCCAAAAAGTTAATGAACTCCGTTTGCAG
>CAXMOE010000187.1:0-5016 GCA_964194835.1 uncultured Flavobacteriaceae bacterium
CATCCCAAGCAGAAAATAGGAAATAATCGGTATTTTGGTAATCCAATGTAGGTTTCCAAATGAGATTGGGACCAAACACAAATCCATGATTATTGATCTTGCCTTTCTTTGGTCGAAAAGTATATTCTACAAAAGGTCTAGCTGTGATAATATCTGTTCTTCTAATAAAACCCAGATCTGATCTAAAGTCCTCCCCTACATAATTGCCCCTGAAGCCGATATTAAAGTTTTCGGTATTGTAGAACAATTCAACCCCTGCAGAGTTGTCATCATCGCCAATATCATGAGCAAATGATTTATGGGCATAAAATTTCCCCACCCAGGTATTATTATCTGAAGCCAGATTATAATCCAATCCCACTACCCGGTTATAGCGATCAATGGGGTCCAGGAAATCATAATCTTTAAAACTTTCCCTGTTGATAAAAAGGAAACTTAGGTTGGATCGGGAGAACATTTTTTTCTGTAGAGCCAATACAGTGTTATTATTACCTGCAATTTCATTTTGCAGATCCTCTTCGGTTTGTAGACTCAATAGTCCTAGGCGCCAATTTTCGTTCAATTTTCCACTGAGGCGAATACCTCCAATAATTTTGTTTTCAATGGATTCTCCTTCCAAATCTTCGGCAATTCCAATTCTTCTCGAAAAAAAAGGATTGGCGTCACGTCCACTTCCAAAAGAACTAAAGAGATCACTATTGTCTATAAAAAATTGCCTTCTTTCAGGTAAAGAAACTTCAAATCGGGTAAGGTTGGTGAACACCTCGTCAACTTCAACATTGGAAAAGTCAGGATTGACGGTAATGTCCAAATTCATTCCATTTCCAATGGCCACTTTTGCGTCTCCCCCAATTTTTAAATCAGTTAGACTCTCATCGGTTTCAAAATCTTTTTGGGCTATAGTATTGATGTATGGAATAATGGCAAGAGGTGTTTTTGATACGCCTAATGGTTTTTCGAAATACATATCACCCATAAATGCCAGACTAAATATCAATTGGTTTCTAGGTATTTTGGCCCAAGTGCTCCATTCATTGGATTGGGCATCAAATCGATAGCTGTTAAAACGCCATTTGGTTTCCCCTTCCTTAAACTTAAATGAAGTTAGGGGTATGGCCATTTCTGCGATATAAAAGCCATCGTAAATTTTGGTTTCTCCCTTCCACTTCACGTCCCAAGAAGTTGTAAACCCACCTCTTTCCGAACCTCCATTGGAAACTAATGCTTCGCGTAGCACTCCATATGGGTTCGTCCCAAATAAAAAGGCGTTCGTTCCATCATTAAAGGTATCGAACATTAAACTGATATTATCGTTACCACCTGCTCTAAAATCGCGTTGTAGGGAGGGAATCACATAATTGTCTCCTGGGGTATATACCTTAATGGCGACATACAGATTGGTGTCATCGTACAACATTTTAATTACTGTGGGTTGCAAAGCGAGAATGGAGTCTGACGGGAAGTATTGTTGAAAATCAGTGACACTATCGGCACTTTCCCAGATGGGGTGGTCCAATACGCCATCAATTTTGATGTTTTCCGTGATATATTTGACGGTAAAATTTTTGTCTTCGTTTTGTCCAAAAATGGGGATTACAAAAAAAGTAAGTAAGAGGTAGCAAAAGGTTCTTGCCATTTATATTGAATTAGTCAGTGGGTCAAATTTAAATGATTATTTCGTTAAAAAAATCCCAAAATTTGCTCTTAAATCAATAAAATACTATCATGGTGTATATTGTTATAGCAACCTCTATATACCATCTTGGTTCGCCTCGATGATGTAGCTAAGACGTGAAAAGGAATTTATTTTTTGTCCTAATATAACCATTCATGTGTACATGTTTTTTATTCAACTATTGGAAATCGAATAAGGCGTTTCGCTTTTATTGCGATTATAGTATCAGGATTGGTTCTTGAATTTTTTGGATTTTTTCTTTTTCGGATTCTTAAACAAACGTTTTATAAAGCCATCTTTTTTGACAGGTTCACAATCCAACATTTCCAAGATTAATGCATTGGGGTTTTCAAACCTGGCTTTGGTAATATGATCAAATGCACTATTTCTATTCAACTTTTGCATCCAGAGGGCAAAAAGTGGTAGGGCTGCATTTGCGCCTTGACCCAATGATGTACTTTTGAATCCTATTTCGTAATTGTTCAACCCCACCCAGGTAACGTGAACCAAATTTGGAGTGATACCTACGAACCAAGCATCCTTATTGTTTTGCGTAGTACCTGTTTTGCCGGCAATATCATTTCTTAGTTTGTATTTAGATCGTATCCTGGCAGCAGTGCCATTATTCACAGTTGCCTTCATCATCTCTAGCATCAGCATCCCATTCTCCTTTGAGAAAGCACTTTTGTCGGAAATCTGAGGTTTAAAAACCTCAAGAATTGAATCATTATTTGTTGTTATACGTCGTATGAGATATGGCTTTACCGCTTTGCCCTGGTTTACATAAGATGCATATGCGCCCGCTAGCTCATTAATTTTTATCTCTCCTGTCCCCAATGCCAAGGAAGGTAAGCTGGGCAAATTACTGGAAATTCCCATTTTCCTCGCTTGGTGTATTACATTGGGAATCCCCGTTTTCTCCAACACTTTTACCGCCACCGTATTAACCGATTTACTTAAAGCTTCTTTCATGGAGTAGTTTAAATAAGTTTCATCCGTATCATTGGAATTACTCGGTGACCAATCTTCCATGTTATTATAAGCAACTTCCTGGGCGGGGAAATATGTGCAGGGATCAATGCCACGTTCCAGAGCTGCGGTGTATAAAATAGGTTTAAACGTGGAGCCTACTTGTCTTCTACTTTGCGATATGTGGTCGTATTTAAAATATTTAAAGTTTATGCCACCAATCCAAGTTTTTACTGCGCCATTTTTGGGGTCTATAGACAGAGATCCGGTGTTAAGAAATTTCATATAATGGGTAATGCTATCCACGGTACTGGCTTCTACCGTTTTCTCCCCATACCAGCTTGTTAGGCCCATAGTACGTTTTTGTTCCAGGGAGTCCATTATTTGGAGGTGGCTCAGTCCAAGTCCTTTTAGTTTTTTGTAGGGCATGGACTTGCGTACAACTTTTTGGATGAGCTTTTTATTTGTAAGCCATGGGGCACTTTTACCATAACTTTTTTCAAAACTCCGCTGAAGCGACTTCATATGTGTCGACATTGCCTCTTCGGCCAGAACTTGCATTTCATAATCCAAAGTGGTATAGATTTTTAACCCGGAACTATAGATATTATATGCACCCCCATTTTCGTTTTGCATTCCGCACCATTTTACCAGTTGCTTCCTTACTTCTTCCCTAAAGTATGGCGCAAGGCCATCATTATAATCATATTTCTTGTAGTTAAGTTTCAGGGGTGTTTTTGATAGGCTATCTTTTTGTCGTGTGGTAAGATATTTGTTATTGAACATGGATTGCAAAACCAAATTTCTTCTTTTAAGGCTGTGTTCGGGAAATATTCTGGGATTATATCCATATGTGGCTTTTAACATGCCCACCAAGGTAGCTGCCTCTTCAATAGTGAGTTGTTTGGCCCTTTTATTGAAGAATTTTAAGGAGGTACTTTCTATTCCAAAGGTATTGTCCCCAAAGGAAACAGTATTTAGATATAGTGTGAGCACCTCTTCTTTGGAATAGATAGCTTCCAATCTTGAAGCAATAATCATTTCCTTGATCTTATCCACCACCAATTTCGATTTCCCTCCATTATTTCTGGGGTACATGTTTTTGGCCAATTGTTGGGTCAGCGTACTTCCACCACCAGAGGATTTATCTTGCATTAAAATAGTTTTTAATGCTACCCGGAACAAACTTCGGTAATCTACACCTCTATGTTGAAAAAAGCGCTCGTCTTCAATTGCGACTAGCGCATCCAATAAATGTTGTGGGAGATCCTCATAAGTTATTGGTTGTCTATCAAACAAATAATATTTCCCAATCAATACACTATCGGCGGTATATACCTCCGATGCTCTTTGGTACTTAAAGTTGGATAGCTCTTTTTTGTTGGGCAATTTGCCCCAGGCACCAAAATAAATACTAAGGACAAACCCTAGAATACAGACGATAATGGTGAGCATTGCCCGTAGGGAATATCTTAAAAGTGTAAATTTTATCTTATTAAGAATCAACAGGATTATTTTTTATTTGTGCAAGGTTAAACTAATAAATTAATCCGGAGCAGGACTTAACAATAATTATGATTTACTTATTTTTGGAGTCAAATTCATGATAATGAAAAAAATTACTTTTTTACTTTTCCTTTCTGTTCAATTAGCTGTCGGAAATACCTTGTTTTGGTCAAAGACAGGACATAGGACAGTTGGTGAGGTGGCACAGCAACATCTTAATGGAAAAGCAAAAAGGGCCATAAAGGAATTGTTAAAAGGTCAAAGTTTAGCAGACGTATCCAATTTTGCAGATGAAATAAAGTCAGACCGGAGTTTTTCGAAATTTAGTGCTTGGCATTATGTGAATATGCCAGCCGACAAAGAATATTCTGAGGTAGAACCCAGTGAATATGGGGATTTGGTGAGGGGCATACGGAAATGTATTGAAATTGTAGGTGATAAGAACAGTAGCCGAGCAGATAAAATTTTCTATCTTAAAATGTTGGTACATTTTGTGGGCGATTTGCACCAACCTATGCATGTAGGAAGATTTGAGGATAAAGGAGGCAATGATATTCAGATTCAATGGTTTGGTAGGGGAACTAATTTACATAGGTTGTGGGACTTTAATATGATCAACGATTACGGCATGAGTTATACTGAATTGGCTAATACATTACCTAAGTTGTCCAAAAAAGAAATACATAAAATTCAGAAAGGAAATTTGCTTGCTTGGGTTGAGGAATCCCAAGACTTGGCCAATGAAATCTATGAATCTGTTAATGTGGGTGAAAAAGTGGGCTATAAATACAGTTATAAATACTGGGACACTGTGGAGAACCAACTACAGAAAGGAGGACTGCGTTTGGCCAAGGTATTAAACGAAT
>CAXMOE010000188.1:0-5001 GCA_964194835.1 uncultured Flavobacteriaceae bacterium
AATTCCTTTAACCGATTGAATTAATGCCACATCTCCAATTGCAATTCCTTCTCGAACCTGTTTAGGTGTTAACGAAGACAGCATAGTGCGAGCAATATTTGTCCCGATTCCACTAACAGAGATTAGCAACCGAAATATTTCTCGTTCAGATAATGTTGAAAAACCATATAAGGTATGCGAATCTTCCTTGACATGAAGATGCGTATAGAGTCTTAAATTTTCTTGATTAGTTAATTGAGAATATGTATGCAAAGAAATGTTTAAATGATAACCAACGCCGTTACAATCGATCACAACATTAGTAGGGTTTTTTTCAGTAAGTTTTCCTTGAATATGTGTAATCATTAATTACGTTTTGTTATCATTTCAAAAGTAATAAAATTATTTACATTTAAAAGACATTTCTTTATACCGAAACCTATATGCTAAAGTGCTCTTTTTTGCTTTTTTTGTGCATCGATTACTGCTATGGCTGTAATGTTCACAATTTCATCAACACTAGCATCCAGTTGCAATATATGGACAGGTTTTTTCAGACCCATCATAATTGGGCCAATGTTTTCAGCTTTATTTAGTTCTTTTAATAGCTTATACGTAATATTTGCGGAATTCAAATTAGGGAATATAAGTGTATTTACCTTTTTCTTCCCGAGTTTTGAAAAAGGAAATAAATCCTGACGCATTTCATTATTTAAAGCAAAATCTGTTTGCAATTCACCATCAACAATAAGTGATGGATGATACCGATGCAAAAATGCGACGGCTTCTCTTACTTTTGAAGCATTTTGATTCCCAGAAGATCCAAAATTAGAGAATGATACCATTGCTACAACAGGTTCAAGACCAAACATTTTTACAGTGGTTGCAGTCATTTGAGCAATCTTTGCGAGATCTTTTGCGGTCGGGTCGATATTTATAGATGTATCACTCAAAAACATAGGACCACGCTCTGTCATCATCACATTTGTAGTAGCAATTCTAGTTGCGCCTTTATCAAGACCAATTAATTCTATCATTGGTTTTACTACAGTCGGATAGTTTCTAGAATAGCCAGAAATCAAGGCATCTGCATCTCCTTCATTGACCATCATTGCTGCAAAGTAATTGCGTTCCCGCATCAATTTTCTAGCAGTATGGAGTGTAATACCTCGTCGCTTGCGGTGTTTCCAATATGCATTTGCATAAACTGCCAATCGATCATCTTCAGCATCGCTTTTCGGGTCAATGATTTCAACTTCGGCATCAAACTCAATTTCAGCTTTTAATATTTCAATCTTATCGCGACGCCCAAGTAAAATAGGAATTGCAATACCTTCGTCATAAACTATTTGAGCAGCTTTTAAGACAACTAGTTCGTCTGCTTCAGTAAAAACCACGCGTTTAGGGTCAATGTTGGCTCTGCTATGTAAAAGTCTTAGCAATTGGGTATCACTGCCTAATCTTCCCATTAGTGATTCTTCATAGGCTTCCCAGTTTTCAATCGGTTCTTTGGCAATACCACTTTCCATAGCTGCCCTTGCAACTGCTGGCGGTACAACTGCGATTAGTCTTGGATCGAAGGGTTTAGGAATTATATAATCTTTACCAAAAGTTAATCTCGTTTTTCCATAGGCAATATTAACTTGTTCAGGTACCGGTTCTTTGGCCAAATCTGCCAGAGCAATTACCGCAGCCTTTTTCATTGCCTCGTTAATTTTTGTTGCGCGTACATCCAGTGCACCTCGAAAAATAAATGGAAAGCCTAAAACATTATTTACCTGATTAGGATGGTCGCTTCTTCCCGTTGCCATAATAATATCATCTCGAGTATCTATCGCTAGCTTATAGGCTATTTCAGGATTTGGATTAGCCATTGCAAAAACAATAGGATCTTTAGTCATCACATTAATCATACTTGGAGATACAATATCTGCTTTAGACAAACCAATAAAAACGTCTGCATCAATCATAGCTTCATCAAGAGTATCAATTTTTCTAGACGTGGCAAACTCGGCTTTTTGTGAGGACAAATTATCTCTATCTTTTCTAATGACGCCTTTGCTATCCAGCATTACAATGTTTGCATTGTCAGCTCCAAAAGATTGATATAATCGTGTACAAGAAATGGCCGCAGCTCCAGCGCCACTTATTACTATTTTTACATCTTCAATTTTCTTATCAACTATTTCAAGAGCGTTCAACAAAGCAGCAGCAGAAATAATTGCAGTACCATGCTGGTCGTCGTGCATGACGGGAATATCGAGCTCCTCAATGAGTCTTCTTTCAATTTCAAAAGCTTCAGGAGCCTTAATATCTTCTAGATTAATCCCGCCAAAAGTTGGTGCAATATTTTTTACCGTTTGGACAAATTGTTCTACATCTTCAGTGTCTACTTCAATATCGAAAACATCAATATCAGCAAATATTTTAAACAATAAACCTTTCCCTTCCATAACAGGTTTAGAAGCTTCGGGACCAATATTTCCCAATCCAAGAACAGCAGTGCCGTTAGAAATTACAGCAACTAAATTACCTTTAGCCGTATATTTATAGGCATTATTTACATCCTTCTCAATCTCCAAACAAGGCTCGGCCACTCCAGGAGAATATGCTAAAGACAAATCTCTTTGAGTCGCATACTTTTTTGTAGGAACTACTTTAATTTTACCAGGAGTTGGTTTGGCGTGGTACAGCAGGGCTTCTCTTCGTAGGGCTTCGTGGCGTTTATTTTGTTTGCTCATACCTTATATTTAATATATGAACTTACAAAGATAACAATACTGCAATGCGAGCGACTAATCTTTCAAAAAATCGATATTTCTTTTCAATCCGGAAAACTTAGTGCGTTTTACGGCGGACTTTTTAAACAGTTTTTGAAAAACATCCTCGGTAATTTCTTCCCAATCTTTTTTATTCATAGATAATAATTCTGGATGTGGATTAAAAAGAGGTTCGTTGTGTGATTTTGAAAACCGATTCCATGGGCATACGTCCTGACATATATCGCAACCAAACATCCAATCTTCAAATTGACCCTTTACCGAATTTGGAATTTTTTCTTTAAGTTCAATGGTGAAATATGAAATACATTTACTGCCATCCACCACATAAGGGTCTACGATAGCTTGTGTAGGACAGGCATCGATACAGGCTGTGCATGAACCACAATGATCGGTTGCAGGTGTGTCATATTCCAATTCCAAATCTACTATGAGTTCTGCAATAAAATAAAAAGATCCAACTTCTTGAGTTAACAAATTACTATGTTTCCCCATCCAACCCAAACCAGATTTTGCAGCCCAAGCTTTGTCTAAAACAGGGGCAGAATCTACAAATGCTCGTCCATGAACTTCTCCTATTTCGTCCTGAATAAAATTTAAAAGTTGCTTGAGTTTGTCTTTTATAACGAAATGGTAATCGGTTCCAAAAGCATATTTTGATAACCTAAAACTGTTCTGGTTTTGCTCCTCCTTTGGATAATAATTAAGGAGTAAAGAAATCACGCTTTTAGAATCTTGAACCAAAATAGTTGGATCTAAACGCTTGTCGAAATGGTTTTCCATATACTGCATTTCACCATGCATATTCATATTTAACCATTTTTCCAAACGCGGTGCTTCTTCTTCCAAGAAATCTGCTTTGCTAAT
Source organism: uncultured Flavobacteriaceae bacterium (assembly GCA_964194835.1). GTDB lineage: Bacteria > Bacteroidota > Bacteroidia > Flavobacteriales > Flavobacteriaceae > CAXMOE01. Next base: position 3,627 of record CAXMOE010000188.1, read on the forward strand.
GCCACAAGACAAAAAACCGAGGCGTTTGGCTTCGGTTTTTATGCGTTGGGTATGTTGATGCTTTTCGTTCATTTATAATAAGATTCTGAAACGAGTTCAGAATGACACAAAGTGTTAAAACAATCCGCCTTGAGAAGAACCTTTTATTTTACCTAAATGCTTATATGCTAATTCTGTGACTTCCCTTCCGCGTGGCGTACGCATGATAAACCCTTGCTGGATTAAAAAAGGCTCGTAAACTTCCTCAATGGTTTCTGTGCTTTCACTGACGGCTGTTGCAATAGTCGAAATACCTACTGGTCCGCCTTTAAATTTGTCAATTATGGTGGATAAAATTTTATTATCCATTTCGTCCAATCCGTGTGCATCGACATTCAGGGCTTCTAAAGCGAACTTTGCAATCTTGATTTCTATATTTCCATCTCCTTTAATTTGTGCAAAATCACGAACACGCCGTAATAAGGCATTAGCAATTCGAGGTGTTCCTCTACTTCGTCCTGCAATTTCTATTGCCGCTTCCATTGATATTGGCACATCCAAAATAGTTGAACTACGTTGAACGATAGTGGTTAATAATTCTGTTTTATAATATTCTAATCTGCTGCTTATACCAAAACGTGCTCGCATTGGTGCCGTTAATAATCCTGAACGTGTTGTTGCTCCAATTAAAGTGAAAGGATTCAAATTGAGTTGAACAGTTCTAGCATTTGGTCCAGATTCAATCATAATGTCAATCTTGTAATCCTCCATTGCCGAATATAAATACTCTTCAACAATAGGACTTAACCGATGAATCTCATCAATGAACAAGACATCCCGTTCTTCAAGGTTTGTTAGCAATCCTGCCAAATCTCCTGGTTTATCTAAAACTGGTCCTGATGTTACTTTAATGCCAACACTCAACTCATTTGCAAGAATATGTGCCAAAGTTGTTTTTCCTAATCCCGGAGGACCATGAAATAAGGTATGATCCAAAGCTTCATCACGTCCATTTGCAGCTTGTACAAAAATTTGAAGATTTTCCAGTATTTGATCCTGCCCGGTAAAGTCATCAAACGATAGTGGTCTTAACTTTCTTTCTACATCAAGTTCCTCAGGAGAAAAATTTTCGCTAGTTGGATCTAGGTTATCATTCATAACAGACAAATATAAAGAAAAAGCCTCTCTATTAAGAAAGGCTTTGAATATATTATGTAAGTATTTTTAGCTAATGCTGAAGTTCTTCTTCGCCTTCTTTTAAAGGTATATTCTGCGGCACAAAATCTTCATCATGTCCAGGTTTGCTATAATCGTAAGACCAACGGTACACATGAGGAATTTTACCTTCCCAATTTCCATGAATATGCTTAATTGGTGCAGTCCATTCTAAAGTGTT
>CAXMOE010000189.1:0-4870 GCA_964194835.1 uncultured Flavobacteriaceae bacterium
AGAAGGTATAGATGGTCCTACCATGATGGTGCAGTTGCAACAACAGGCGGAACGTTTTGGAACAGAGGTACGTATAGGGATGGCTACCGCAGTGGATTTTAGTGATGAGGTTGGAGGTATCCACAAGGTAACCATTGATGATGATAAAATAATAGAAGCGGAGACAGTAATCATATCGACTGGCGCAACAGCTAAATACCTGAATATTCCCAGCGAACAAAAATTAAGGGGTGGAGGGGTCTCCGCATGTGCCGTTTGTGACGGATTTTTCTATAAAGGACAGGATGTAGCCATTGTGGGTGCTGGGGATACGGCTGCTGAAGAAGCTTCCTATTTGGCCAATATTTGCAATAAGGTGACCATGTTGATACGTAAAGATTATATGAGGGCTTCCAAAGCCATGCAACATCGTGTGGAGAACTTATCCAATATCGAAGTAAAATATAATACGGAGGTAGATGAAATCTTGGGAGACCAAGTAGTGGAAGGTCTACGAATGGTGAATAATCTGACGGGTAAAAAGGAAGAGATTGCCATTACAGGAATGTTTATAGCCATTGGACACAAACCCAATACAGATATTTTTAAAGGCCAATTGGAAATGGATGAAACCGGTTACCTTATTACTGAAGGAAAATCGACCAAAACCAGTAAACCAGGAGTTTTTGCAAGTGGAGATGTACAGGACAAGGAGTATAGACAGGCCGTAACTGCTGCAGGAACGGGATGTATGGCAGCCTTGGATGCAGAACGTTACCTGGCAACAATTGAGACGCCACAAGAAGTCTCTTAATAAATAATAACTTAACTATAAAAAAAACCGCTGTATCAACAGCGGTTTTTTTTATAGTTAAAGACCTTAATCAATTCGCTTATAATTTTCTGAGAAGGTAGGGTTACCCTCTTCGTCCGAGCTAATTTGACTAAAGGTATCTTCCCCTAATTTGAGTTCAAAGGTAAAAACCCGCATTGTATCCAAAGCTGTCATCATACCTACATCACCATATTCTATAGTTTCTATTAATTCGGTATCTGTGATGCTATAGGTGCCATAGCCAAACCTCCCTACAACATTATTACCATCGGCGTCCTTTGTATCACTGGAAGTGGTACGAGTCCACATAATCTTTTTGTTGTAGTACATTTTAACCTGTCTGTATCCTGTAGCAAGAGGTACAGTATCAGTAATATTTTCACCATCATAATTATAAAAGCTTTGAAGTTCCCAAGTACCTTCTATACTGTGCATAGTGTTAGGTTTTGGAGATGTGAGTGCCGTGGCAGATATTAAAATCAACATCAAGAAAACCAATCCGAGTAATTTTTTCATCGTGGAGTGAGTTAAGGTTATTTAAAATTTTCTTCTAAAAAGTTACAACATTTTTTGTTAACTCTGATGATATGGGAAAGTTTATTACAAATACTGGGTATAAACCTATATGGAAGATGAATTTATGAGGAATAAAATCCATTTATTAATCCGGTTAAACGCTGAATATCCTTATTGGTATGACTTGCACTTAGGATTATAATACTTCTATGCAATTCATCTTCGTTGGGATAACTAAAGTCCGTTACAAGGACGTGGTTTTTTTTCAAATAATCGGTTAGTTGTATATCTGCATAGGAAAATGCTGGATGATTTTCCATATAACTGAATCGGTCAAGGTCTTTTAGATTGGTTTGGAACAATTTTATAGTGTGCTGAAGCTGTGTTCTTTTTGCGCCAAATATACTGGTGCCCTCAACCAGTGTCGCCATACTTGCCGGAGAAGCCGGACTTGCTCCGCCGAAAAAAGCAGTATCGGTCAGTTGTTTAATTCTTGTTTGCGAACCAAAGACGGCACCGGCCTGGATTGCAAAACCTTTTCCCAATGAACAGCATACAATAAGTTCTTTAGGTTCCATAGCCGAGATCATGCTATAAACTCCACCACCTTCGGCACCAACAACCCCAATACCGTGTGAGTCGTCAACGACGAGAATTATATTATTTAAAGGAAGTGATCGGAGCTCTTTAAAATCTTGATAATTGCAGCCTGAAAAGTCAATCGAATCCAAGAAAACAACGGGAGTCGTACTGTTTTTGGAGGCCAGATGTTTCTTAAGTGCAGTATCGAGTGCATTAAATGTGCTGTACAATTTAACCTTGTTTTGATAGAGTGCAGAATGACTATTTGGAGCATAAAACAATTCATTGTCCTTGGAATTAAAGTAACTGCACACAAATTGTCCCGCTAAATAACCTGATGATAGGGTAGTGCAGGCTTCACTTCCCACCAAACCGGTCAAATATTGTTCGGTTTTTTTGTAAACGGAAAAACGAACATTGGATTTTCGGGACGCCCCATAATTGGTGCCGTATTTTTTAATATTGGCTATAAGAATATCTTGAAAATCGGTATGGGTCTGTAGTCCAAGATAGGCAGTGCCGCCAAAATACAGAAATTTTTCATGGTTCAGCAGTATCTCACGTCCAGGGAATGCATCAATATAATGTGCCATTATCGTAAGGTTATTCCAGATCCCCCAAGCTTGGGAAAGATTATTTTTCCATCATCAAGAATTTTCACGCCATCTGCGATGTCCTGCTTTAATAGCATAGCGCCATCCATATCCACATAATCTAATTGTGGAAGGAGTTGGGCAATGGCAGATATGCCTACTGTGGATTCTGTCATACAGCCTACCATGACCTTAAGTCGAAGTTCTTTTCCTTTTTTGATCATGCGCAAGGCTGGGGTAAGTCCTCCACATTTTGTCAATTTAATGTTGATGCCACTAAAATGTAGGCCACATTTATCTACATCGGTTTCCAGAATACAGCTCTCATCGGCAATTATGGGTAGTACGCTATGATGCATTAGTTGTTCCATACCTTGCCAATCGTCTGCTCTTAAGGGCTGTTCTATGAATTCTACCCCTAAATCCTTCAGTTTGGTTGAATTCCAGATGGTTTCCTCTGGCGTCCATGCACAGTTGGCATCTACCCTAAAAATTGCATCGGTATGTTTCCGCAATTCTTTTACAATGTGTACATCTTGATCAGTGCCTAATTTAATTTTATAGATTGGCCATGGCTTCTCTTTCATTTTCTCGACCATTTTATCAATCGTGTCTATCCCTATGGTATAGTTGCTGATTGGATAACTTTCGATTCCTGTATTCCAAATTTCATACAAAGGTTTTCCAAGTATTTTACCATAGAGATCATGGGCGGCCAAGTCCAGTGCGCAAATGGCAAAATTACATAGCTCTTTTTCAACCAAGAATTTATGAAAATCTTCGGGATTCGTAAAACCAAAATCTTCAATTTCTCTCCTAACGTTTTCAATTTCCACTTCCATACTTTCAAAAGTGATATTGTAATAGGGATTGGAGGTAGCTTCCCCATAACCTGTGGTATCATTGATACTTAAGCATACTACCATCGAATCTTGAAAGTCATAGGATTCTCTGGCAATGCTGAATGTATGTTGTAAGGGAAGTACGTATTTTTTTAGGCTGATCTGCATTCTTGTTTTGTTTCTACTAATATATATAAAGCAGATGTACCAAAAATAAAAAAACCCACTGAAATTTCAGCGAGTTTTTTAGGGTAGTATATTGTTTCAAGGATTTTTAAATAATCCTTGAAGATGATTAGTGATTAATACTTATGCACACTTCCGGAGGCAGATTTTTTCTGCTGAACGTTGGCTTCACCCGTGTAGGAGATATCAGCGCCGCTACTTGCATCCGCAATCAGTGATTCTGACACGTTTACTGTTATATCTGCACCACTACTTGCATCCGCATTGCATTTCTTTGCTATAAGATCTCTTGCTTTTATATCAGATCCACTACTTGCGTTGGCATGAAAAATATTAGCTTCTCCGGCCAGTTTAATGTCTGCGCCACTACTAGTGTCTGCATCTATTTCATCGGCAACCAACTCTACTCGAAGGTGAGAGCCACTGCTGGCGCGCAACCCGATCTTATCGGTTTCTATGGTGTTTTTTACAATTAAATCTGCCCCACTTGAACTTTCCAACGCTGTAATGTCTGGCAAGGAAACATGTATTTTTTTAGTGGCCCTACCTATATTTTCAATGGCATGGACACGTAATTTGCCATCCCTGATATCGGTTCCAATAAGATCAATGATGTTTTCATCCCCTTCTACCAGTATTTCAAATTCGCTAGCCTGGGTCACATATACATCCAGACCTTCTGAAGCTGAAATCACAGTGAACTCTTCGGTAATCTCTCGAGTATCTTGGGCAACGACTCCGTTCCCCTGTTTACCGTGTCCAAAATTGATGTCGAAGCCACATGAGGAAAAAATTAAAGCCATTAGTAAGCCGATAGTAATTCTTGCTAGTGTTGTCATGATTGTTGATTTTTAGATTGATTAAAATTCTTGGTTTTGATTGTTTAAATAAAAATTATGATGATGAATTGTCGATTAGACCCGATGGATCGTACTACATTAATTTTTCTCCTTGGCCTTTATCTGTAATCCATCTTCATCTAACTTAACTTTAAATGATTCGCCATTATCATTAATGTTGATATCCACTCCATCTTCATTAATGATGATACTCCCAGTGTCATTATCTTTTTCAACATCTTCAGGGCAGTTTTGGCACTTTAGTTGCCCATCCTCTCCCATAAGCCATAAATAATCTACAATTTTACTCCTGTAGACGTGCTTATCGTTTCTTGTGCTCCTGCCTATATGACCTTTGGCCGACTCATCAAACTTCAGAATTGTACCCACTGGGACATAAAGAGTTACCCTTACTTCCTGGTCCCTAACCTTATTTTTAATATCGGTTGTTAGAAAATCGTCCAATATAATGGTGTTGCTCTCAATGACATAGCTGTA
>CAXMOE010000190.1:0-4839 GCA_964194835.1 uncultured Flavobacteriaceae bacterium
ATGAAGTCGATCCGAACTGGAAAATATTTAAAGTTATAGGTTCTACCGTATCCTGTACCCTTTTCACGAAAGCTATCCTGCATATCACCTTTTACAGTTCTGTAGACATTGGAAAACTGGGTGTTATTTAAATCCGCACATACAATTTTCTTGTATGATGTAGCACCCCGGTGTTGTTCGAATATTTCTGCCTGTTGTTGTTGTTTTACAAATGTATTTCCACGTCTTTTAAATAATTTCTGCGGTTCTTCTCTTTTAAATGAACCAGGTCTTACTCTCAATGATTGTAAATGAACATTGTAAACTCTTAGAGTATCGTTTCCAACAACAATATCAGAGAAGATGGCGTTATTTCCACTATTCGGAAAATCCAATGAACCATTTTGGATTATTGGATATTTGGAATAAATGACTTGAACACTTCTATTGTTTGAGTAGGGTGTTTGATAAGCGTAAGAATAATGACTTAGTTGTCTATGTCTAATACGACTAAATTCTTGAAAACACAGTATATCGGGGTCATTCTCTTTTACAAACCCAATTATTTTATCACCGATTGTGGGATCGTCTATCCAATTATTGTTATTAAACCCCCTTACATTATAGCTCATTATGCTAATTTCATTTTCCAAAATAGGGGCTTCCGACATTTTGAAACTATAAAAAGATCCCAGAAATAAATATCCCAAAAACAATATGAAAAAAGACAGCAAAAGCTGTTTCTTTCTTTTAAAAAGCCAATACACCAAAAACAGCAGGTTCGCTATGACCAATAAGGGTACTGCAAGGCTTAAAAAAGAGATTGGGGGAAAGCTTTCTACAGAGATATAGGGTACCGCACAGGAAAACAACAATAGTAGTGCAAACATCAAATTGAGTGCAAAAATAAGTTTGTCCAAAAAAGATAAATGCCTCACCTTATTACTATTTTTTGCCTGCTTTGAACAAAAAATCCTTTTCTGCCTTGGAAAGACTTTCATAACCAGATTTGCCTATTTTATCTAAGATGATATCTATTTTTCGCTGATGGCTTTCCTTATCATAATCTACTGAAGATTTTGCCTTTGTTTTTCCTTTACGATATACCGTCTTAAGAGGGGCCTTTTTTTCTTTCCTTTTAAATAAGTTGGCCAACCCATCCAAGAACTTGGAGAATCCTTCTCCTATATCCCTACCATTGGACAATTGTCGGGAATAAACGTATCCCAGCAAAGCTCCGCCCAAATGTGCCAGATGTCCACCAACATTATTCCCATAAGGAATCTGTACCAAGTCCATCAAAACAACAAATGCACCGATATACCAAAGTTTTAAATTGAAAAAAATAATCCGTACTTCCTGATTGGGAATATAGGTACATATAAACAATAACACTGCTGTTACTCCTGCTGATGCCCCTATCAGAGCTGTATTAATTCCGAGGAGTGCAGGAAATATATTGTAACTCAATAAAAACACAAGTCCACCTAGGATTACCCCTAAAAAATACACATTGATGAACCGTTTCGATCCAAAAAGGTTAAGGAATATCCTTCCAGCGAAATACAACATCACCATATTCCAAAATATATGGCCCAATCCGGCATGAAAAAAAGAATAGGTAACAATGGACCAAGGTTGTACTAAAAAATCAAAAAAATCTTTAGGAAGTTCAAACCACGGTAAAATACCACCGCCCGACAATTGTAATAAAAACGTAAAGATTCCATTCACAATAAAAACCAACACATTGATAGCGATTAGCTTTTCGGCGATGCTGAGACGTGCAAATTGATATTTTAAATTTCCCTTCGCCATTTTTAATTCCATCGATTTTTGTTAAACTGATTTTTCTTCCAATACCACATCATGATAAAACCAAAAAGTGCTCCGCCCACATGAGCAAAATGAGCAATTCCATTACCAAATATAGAATAACCGGTTACCCCAGAAAATAGATCTAGTCCAATTAAAACAGGGATAAAATATTTTGCCTTTATCGGAACCGGCAGAAATATCAGAAAAAGTTCACTATTGGGATAAGACATACCAAAGGCTACCAATATGCCGTATATGGCCCCAGAAGCTCCCACAGCTGGAGAGTTATATGAGCTTAAAAAATTATCTATAGTACTTTGGGGAGCAATATTATACCATTCTGGACTATACTTGCCAACGGAAATAATATCCATAATTTGGCTTTTTTCAATTCCAGAATTTACCAAGGCATCCAAGCCTTCGTTAAAGTAATAATAATTGACCCCTGTATGGATCAAAGCCGCACCAATGCCTGCAGAAAAATAGAAAAAGAAGAACTTTTTCTTACCCCACATTTGTTCCAAGGGTGTTCCGAAAGCCCAAAGTGCATACATATTGAACAAGATATGCATGAATCCACCATGCATAAACATATGGGATATCATTTGCCACAGCTGAAAATTTTCATTTTTGGGAAACCAAAGTGAAAACCACTGGTACATTTGATCTCCATATATTGAAGTTGCCACAAAAAACAATACATTTAAAATAACCAAATGTTTTACTGCATCCGTAATTCTACCCATCTATATAAATTTTTTATCAATATCATCTTCCGAAATAGTTACATATATCGGTTTATTAAACGGACTTATCCTAGATTCCTTACAAGCAAACAAATTATTTACCAATGCTAACTGGGAAACACTGTCCAGTTGCTCACCGTTTTTTACCGCTAAGGTTTTACATAAGGTTTTGGACAGCAAATCGGTTTGTGAAAAACTATCAACGTCCAAATCTTGTTGATAATCGGATATCAGCTGATCCAAAACCATCCCTACTTCGTTTTCGGTAACCGATAAGGGTACTCCTGTTATCTCAATAAGTTCGTTCTCTAGTTTGCTAAAAACAAAACCTATGGTGGTCAGGCTTTCCCCTATTTCCTTTAAAACAGAAATGTCCGAGCGTGAAAAAGATAGGGATATCGGGAAAAGTAATTGCTGGCTGATAGCTTCTTTTATAGTTATGTTCCTTAAAAATTTTTCGTAAAGCACTCTCTGGTGAGCCCTATTCTGATTAATGATCATCATCCCAGCTTTAATCGTGGTCACAATATATTTACGCCTTAGTTGAAACGTAGTAGCTACCGTATCCAAAGCCTCGTTCTGTCCTTCAAATATTGAACCTGTGATAGTATCAGATTCAAAAGTAACACTACTAAAATTGTCTTCCCTCCCAACTTGGGATTCCAGTCCCATATACATGCTCTCCCAACCTTTGACATTTTGTTTTTGATAGGTTGGTTTGGCAATTCGCCCCTGAACATCTTCTTTAAATGGATTAAATTCCACATCTACAATCACTTTTGGTTGTTCAGCATTCTTATTTCTGAAAGTGTAGGGTGTATCCAAATTTGAATCATGTTCAAAATCCAATGCCGGTACAACATTAAACTGGCCTAAACTATGCTTTATTGTGGACCTTAATATGGCATACAAGGTATGTTCATCATCAAACTTAATCTCTGTTTTTGCAGGATGAATATTGATATCGATTGACGCTGGATCTACCTCCAGATACAAAAAATATCCTGGATGACTATCAGGTTTTATAAGTCCCTCAAACGCGGCGACCGCTGCATGATGCAAATATGGGCTTTTAATAAATCGATTGTTCACAAAGAAAAACTGCTGTCCCCTACTCTTCTTGGCGAATTCTGGTTTAATTATGAATCCCGATATTTTTATTACCTGGGTTTCTTCTGTAACCGGAACCAATTTCTGATTGCTCCTACTTCCAAAAATATTTACAATTCTCTGTCTGAAGTTGGTTTGGGGCAAATTGAACAATTCACTGCCATTATTATAAAAATGGAACTCTATAGAAGGATGTGCCAAGGCAACTCTGTGAAATTCATCTGTAATATGCCGAAGTTCTACCTGGTTTGACTTTAAAAATTTTCTTCTTGCGGGAATATTAAAGAAGAGGTTTTTCACCGATATCGAAGTCCCTTTGGGGGTTACAACCACCTCATGGGAAATAATTTTGCTCCCTTCTATTTTAAGATGAGTCCCGACGTCGTTTTGCTCCCTTTTGGTGTGCATCTCTACATGTGCAATAGCGGCAATGGATGCCAAGGCCTCTCCCCTAAACCCCTTGGTATTCAAATTAAATAAGTCTTCGGCACTTTGTATTTTGGAAGTTGCATGTCTTTCAAAGCTCAACCGGGCATCGGTTGTACTCATTCCTGAACCATTGTCCACCACTTGTATAAGTGTTTTGCCACCCTCCTTTACAATCAATTTTATCGATGTAGAACCAGCATCAATGGCATTTTCCAGTAATTCCTTTACAACAGAAGCTGGCCGTTGTACAACTTCCCCAGCAGCTATTTGGTTGGCAACGTTATCTGACAGTAGTTTTATGATATCGGCCATTAAAATAAGAAGTCTATTTTACCGTATTTAATTGCGGCGTAGGCAAAAATTAAAAGAAAGATGAGAATTACAAAAAAACGAAGTGTAGTGTTTCTATTTCTGTCCATGCTCTTAACAGTCTTCCAATCTTCCCTAAAACTTTTTTTACGGTAACCTTTGAAGTATTCATTATCCTCTTTAGCAGCTTTTTGCCTCTTTAATTTCTCCAAACGCTCCTTCCTTTCGTTATAATAACGAGGGCTATAATTGTAAGATTTGTTCTTATTTTGCTTGAATAGCGTAGGGAGTCTCATATACATATTTGCAATACCCAAAAGTACTGAAAATAGGACAAATTGATCAATAGTAGATGCTAAAAATTGTTAACAACCCCAAGTTGTTGGCACCAAATAATTAATTGTTGGTAGTTGTATTTTGATTTATTGATTAGGAAATTGTAAGATGA
>CAXMOE010000191.1:0-4825 GCA_964194835.1 uncultured Flavobacteriaceae bacterium
TTCTCTCTCTCCTAAAAATTTAGTAATTTACTGTTCGAAGCTCCAAACTCGTGACATTTATAATACCTAAAAAACTACAAATGAAAAAGTCCCTCTCGTTCATTTCGCTATTCGCAATGATTCTTCTTACTACCAATTGCAACAAAAGTGATGATACCGTAATTATTAATAGTATTGAGTATCAAATTACCGAGTTGACAAACTCCAATATTACCGGGACTGCAACTTTTACCAAAGACAGCGACGGTGCCACACATGTACTAATAAATTTAAACGGTTCAACTACTTCTGAACATCCCGCATATATCCGTTATAATACTGCAACTGCAGGAGGTCCTGTTGCAATCACCCTTTCAGTTTGTGAATGCTCGGTCAGTTCTACAATAGTAACCCAACTGGATGATGGTACGCCTATTTCCTATGAGAGTTTAATAAAACTTAATGGCCATATTTCCATACATGAAAGCAGTAATAATCTCGAAAATATAGTTGCTGTAGCAAATATTGGCTCCAATGCCAATTAAATCTATACTTAAAGTAGAATGAAAAAACGCCCTGATTTAAGAATCAGGGAGTTTTTGTCTCTTATTTTAAAAATCTAGCATCTAATCCTCCAACGAAATATCTTGTACAGTACCATCGGGATATGTAAGTGTTGCTTCTGCATCACAGCTGCCATCACCAAAATCCACTGATACTTCGAGTCCGTTTTTGCTGACCATCATTATGCCGCTGTTCAAATAACCGCAACCAAGATTTCCCTGCAACGCAGTAGTAACTTCTACTGCAAAGGTATTTCCATCCAATTGAATCGTCCAATTGCCTTCTAAAGTAAACGCTGTAGTACCCAAAGTATCTCCAACCACCAATCCAAAGGTTTTGGTGCCATTTTCACTAACTACCGATTCATCCGGCCTGGTAACGCTCATCTCACTGGTTACCGTAAACGAATAAGCTCCCTCCTGGGCATTAGCATTAAAGATGTAGCTCCTTGTTCCATTGAGTACATAATCATCTACAGCGAAGCTGCTAAACGTGACGTTAAAAGAAATTGTCTCCCCTTCCGAGGTATATACAGCGTCCAACGTACCGTTTACATTTACATCACCTTCCACCATGCAATCGTTAAACATAATACTGAAGCCAGTATCCGTATAAATGGCTTCATGACAACCTGGCAATGCCTTGCCACTGTTTTGGGCGTTTACAAAAACATCCGCAACTATGCCATCAGCAATTCCCGAAATGTCGTCGGTTTCCAGAATTGTTTTTACTTCTGCTTGGGTAAGTTCGTCTTCTGCAGTAACAACTTCCTTATCGCTTGAACAAGCATACGTCAAAAAGAAAACAGTACCTGCCAATATCCATAGCTTGCTCTTAAATACTAATTTGTTCATTTTTATTAATTTAGGGTTATGCTCGTTCAACGTTTTCTGCCGACTTTTAGTGTGTTAATAGGTATTAAATTGCCCTTTGGTGAGCAGAGCTTTTAGCCAATATTATATTAATGTTTCAAATACTACAATAGAAATATCTTCTATAACCCAATTGCATTTCCCAAATTGTCTTATTTTTGCCGGATGCTAAAAAAGAGGTTATCCCAACTGGAATTTGTAACATTAATGGCATCGTTGATGTCTATTGTTGCCTTGGCCTTGGATGCTCTTTTACCCGCCTTGGACATCATTGGTTTAGCGATAGGAACCACTGAATTGGTAGATAATCAATTGCTGATCACCATGATTTTTTTGGGTCTAGGGCTTGGCCCATTGGTGTTCGGTCCAATATCTGATAGTCTGGGCAGAAAACCCGTGGTATACATGGGTTTTGTTGTTTTTATCATAGCCAGTTTTATCTGTATCTATGCTGAAAGCCTTGAGGTCATGGTCATAGGTCGAATTTTACAGGGAATAGGACTCTCGGCCCCAAGAACAATTAGTATTGCCATGATCCGGGATACCTATAGCGGTGATTATATGGCAAGGGTAATGTCGTTTATTACCGTAGTTTTTATATTGGTTCCCATTATTGCCCCTGCCATGGGCAAATTTATTCTAGATCATTATAATTGGCAGGCCATATTCTATGTACAACTCATTTTTAGTGTATTGGTTTCCCTTTGGTTTTGGAGAAGACAGCCCGAAACCCTAGCCATACCAAATCGTAAACCCTTTAAACCCAATATCTTTATTGATGGTCTTAAGGAATTGATGAAATATAGGACAACAATTGGATATACCCTTATATCTGGCTTTATAACAGGATCTTTTATGGTATACTTAAGCTGTTCCCAACAAATTTTTCAGGAGCAGTATGACCTAAAAGATGAGTTTCCATACATATTTGCCGGTTTAGCAATATCCATTGGCACTGCTACTTTCTTGAACGGAACATTTGTTTTGAGGTTTGGAATGGAAAAAATGATCACTACTTCCCTCCTTGCCTTTTTTGGCATTTCATTGTTATACGTTGTATTATTCTACGGTACTGTAAATCCAAGTATTGGAGTATTACTGTTTTTCTTTGGAATGCAATTTTTCGCGATAGGTTTCTTGTTTGGAAATTTAAGGGCTTTGGCCATGCAGCCCATCGGGCATATTGCAGGGATAGGTGCCGCAATTACAGGCTTTATATCTACTATTATGGCGGTTCCACTAAGTACGTATATAGGACGATATGTAGCAGATACTGCCCTGCCCCTGTTTATTGGATTTACGGTATGCGCCTTGATTTCTATTTTTATTCTAGTGTATTTAAAGGTGTCGGTAAAAAACGCAACTGCCCAAAGTTTTTCAAGTTAAACTAGAATTCCCGCAAATTTCCAATCGTACAAATCCAGGTTACATCGTTATTCCGAACAAGAAGGCAATGCACTACCCTACTCCCCTATTCCATAGCAATTATAGAGCATTGCAGGAGCAATTAAATTCAACTAAATATAGTTTGTAAACAACTCTAAATTAATGATATAGGCCCTTATGCGTAGATCAATAGTTTAATTATTAGAATGTTGGGTAATTAACAACTTTTGGCCAGATTCATATAATCGGCTATGCCCTTCTCCAATTCCCGAAACTCCCTGTACTGCTCCTTTACCCTTTCCACATTATCCTCAATAGTTTGCCTGTGCTCTTTTAGGGATGTCAGTATTTCCAAATTGGCGCTTCTTAAGTTTTCTAAACGAATCCTTAGGTCTTCTATTCGTTCGTAAAGATTATAAGTTCTAGGCTCGCAGGTATATGAACTCAGTTTATATCGTAATTGTAAAAGATCTCTGCTAATACGTTCCAATCGAAGTGTGCATGCATTGCGATCCCTCTCTCTTGGAAAAGACAGCCCTTGGTTTGTAGTTTTAATGTCCATGATCATTGGGGTTTAATAAGAGGGAACTTAATTAAACGGCTCAATAAGTTAGGAATAATCTCACATAAAAACAAGTGGTAACACCCTGAACAACAGAAATTAACATTTTATTGATGCAATTTTAATATTTAATTAAAATAATTTGGATTTAAGGACAGCTCTTCTTAATTTAACAAATAAACCCCCTAGGTATGGATATTAATTTTGATTATCATGGCGTAAAAGCCAGCAACCGTCTTGAAATATTGGCAGCCGGTAAATTAGACAAACTTTTTAATAAGTACGACTTTGTAGTACATACCGACGTCTTCTTTCGGAAAGAGAATACAGCGGAGGCAGATACCGGAAACATATGTACTATCCGGCTCAGTGTCTCTGGTTCCAGGCTTTTTGCAGAAGCAAGCCAGTCCAGTTATGAAGCTGCCATTGCAAAGGCTGTCAATGATTTGGAACGACAGTTGCGTAGACGCAAGGATAAATTAAAAATGCATTAGAAGCGTCTTAATCATATATAATTGATGCTAAAATTCATCTGAGGATCAGTGGCTGTCCTCTTCAAAATTCGTCTCCACGATAGCCTTGGACAATCTGTTGGAGAATGGACTTCGATATAGATCTCGCAGTAGCTTGCGCTTTTTATGTTTGGATATGTCCAAGGTGTCGATAATACTTTTTCGTCGCAGTAATTCATAATACCTTTCCTCTTTTAATCGAATTCGCTCTTCGACGGATATTACCATGTCAGGATCATACTGCTCCATGATGGTTCGTTTTTTTACCTTTAACCATGTATTTGTGTCTTTGCCCAGTGTGTCTTGGGCAAAAGCCGTTGCGGAACACATCAGAAGCACTCCAATAATTAGGGACAGGCCGATTATACTTTTCATTTTCAAATCGTTGTGGCTCTCTCCTGCAAAGTACGAATTTCGGAGTATCAAATTTAAAAAAACATTAGATCGATGATGCCTTATATCGATTATTTTGAGTGTTTTGTCGTATTTTATGTTTTATTTCACTTTAACATAACCATTTATCCAATTCCCACCAACACTGCCTCATTCCTCTCCTAATTTTTTGGTCAAAATGCATTTTCTTACTAAGAATTAAGGTTCTCTTTAAACGATATTCAACTCGTTTATAGAGAACCTAGTTAATTATTAACTTACAATATTATGCGACTTGTGCCACTATCAAAACGGCAACATAACCAGTATATGACTCCTTATGTTTTTTGTGGCCAAGATTACACTCAACCCTAAAATTGACTGTATTTCCTTCAATATTTATTAGACCAGTATCTACCTCAACAACGCTATTAGGGATATCTGCGTTGATGTATTCCAGACTAAACCCGTTTAACGCAACGGCGGCACTTACCACAGGTGACCCAAAGGTAGCAGTCCCCTTTAATGTTCGCCGACCAGTTCCTTTTGGGATTTGAATGGATACATTTTTAAAATTA
>CAXMOE010000192.1:0-4803 GCA_964194835.1 uncultured Flavobacteriaceae bacterium
AGGTTCTCCGCCAGGATGTTTAACCAATATACTTTCTTAACAGAAACTTTTGAACCCACGGATACAGAAGGGGCCATACCCTTGCCGGCCAACCAAGGGTATTACTATACCAGTTTTGAACTGGAGTATGAATCTGACACCAGAAAGATTTTTTCCTATTCATTTGAACCACAAATTGGTAGGTTTTATAATGGGAATCAATTTGCATTTGAAAGTGAAATAAAACTTCGCCTGCAGCCGAAATTCCAATTTTCACTTGAATTGAACTATAATAAGATAGAACTCCCAGACCCCTACGCAAGTGCTGATTTTTGGCTTATTAGTCCTCGAATGAACATTACCTTTAGTAAATCTATTTTCTGGTCTACATTGGTACAATATAGCAACCAAGATGATAATTTAGGGTTTAATTCGAGATTGCAATGGAGATTTGCGCCATTATCTGATTTGTTTATCGTGTACAACGATAATTATTTTGTGAACAGTTTTCAGCCAAGGAATCGTTCTATTAATCTTAAATTAACGTATTGGCTAAATATTTAAGATGAACTTTAAAATCCTATGTTCCGATCTGGACGGCACCTTATTGTCCACTAAAAACAATGTATCCGATTTTGCTGTTTCAGAAATTTCCCGAATAAAGGAAGCAATACGGGTGATATTGGTCTCTGCAAGAATGCCCAAATCCATGATCTATCTTCAGCAAAGGTTGGACATCCAAAACCAGCCCATTATATGCTATAATGGGGCATTGGTACTTCATGGCTCAAACGAAATTTCTTCTACATTTATTGACATGGAATATATTGAAGGAATCTATGGCTTGGCTGAAGAATATGCAGTAAAACTTGGCCTCTACCACAAAAATGAATGGTATGTAGAGAAAACCAGTGAACGTGTTCAAAAAGAAATTAGGGACACCAAGGCTACACCACACATTAGGGATACAAGAACAACTCTGGAAGATTGGACACAAAGAAATATTGGGGCTCATAAGATTATGACCATGGGAACCAAGGAGTCCACAGATCAACTATATCCGTTGTTACAGAAAAAATTTGGATTACATCTTCATCTCTATCGTTCCAATGACACCCTTATTGAAGTGGCCCCAAAATCGGTTTCTAAACTTTCCGCAATTAAATTACTTCTTCAAAACCAAGAGGGTTTGAAAGATATCATTGCTTTCGGGGACAATTACAACGATCTGGAAATGTTGCAATATGTAGGTTTTGGGGTTGCGGTTGAAAATGCAAGAGAGGAAGTCAAAGCCGTGGCAGACCAAATAACCCTAAAAAACACTGAAGATGGGGTGGCAAAATTTATAAAGCAACATATCGTAATTTGATTATATTTGGCACCAATGTTTTAAACATGTGCCAATGAATCAACTTCCACTTACCGAGGATACAGTAATTTTTGGGCTATTATGTCTTTGCTTAGGTTTTGTTTTTTACACCTCTTCCATCAAGACAGGATTTTGGAAAAAGTTCTACACCATTATCCCCACCTTATTAATGTGTTATATGCTACCGGCATTTTTAACCAGTACCGGACTAATCTCTGAAGAAAGTTCCAATCTCTATTATATTGCCAGTCGTTATTTGTTGCCGGCTGCCTTGGTATTAATGACTTTAAGCATTGATTTAAAAGCTATTATAAACCTTGGGTCAAAGGCCTTGATCATGTTCTTTACGGGTACAGTGGGGATTATATTGGGGGGACCCTTGGCTATTTTAATCGTTTCCGTTTTTTCACCAGAAACAGTAGGTGGTAGTGGTTTTGATGCTGTTTGGAGAGGCTTGTCGACCATAGCAGGAAGCTGGATTGGCGGCGGTGCCAACCAAGCTGCCATGCTTGAAGTATTCGAATTTAACCCCAAAAAATTCGGAGATATGGTTTTGATAGATATTGTGGTTGCCAATTTATGGATGGCCATTATTTTGTTGGGAATCGGAAAGTCTGACCAAATCGATAAGTGGTTAAAAGCAGATAATTCATCAATTGAGACCTTAAAATCAAAAGTCTCTGCCCATACAGCAAAAATAACTCGTGTTACAACTTTACATGATTATATCATTATGTTATGTCTTGCATTCTTAGCTGTTGGCCTATCCCACTATTTTGCTTTTCATTTTTCTGAATTCTTGGAAAATAACTTTGAAGTCATTAGAAATAAAGAGAAAGCCCTATCCTCGCTGGGTTCTAAATTTTTATGGATGGTCGTTTTTTCGACAGTCATTGGAATTCTATTATCGTTTACCAAAGCCAAAAATTACGAGGGTGCCGGGGCAAGCAAAATTGGTGGTATGTTTATCTATATTTTAGTGGCCACTATTGGAATGAAAATGGACTTGGGAAGATTTCTTGAAAATCCAGGGTTAATTGCCATTGGTATTATTTGGATCTCCATACATGCGGGTCTATTGATTTTGGTGGCTAAACTAATAAAAGCACCCTACTTCTTTTTGGCAGTCGGAAGTCAGGCCAATGTGGGTGGTGCTGCTTCGGCTCCTATCGTTGCGGCTGAATTTCATCCTTCCCTCACCTCTGTAGGAATACTTTTGGCCGTACTCGGGTATGTGGTAGGTACTGCCGGTGCCTATATATGTGCACTTCTTATGGAAATTGCTTCAAAAGTTTAGTATTAAAGAAACTTTGATGATATTTGTCCGCAAAATAAATTACATGAAGAAGATTTTAATTTTGGCAGTCGTTGGGCTTTTTATCATTTCTTGTGGTGGAAATGAGGAAAGCACCATGACTGTATCCGGAAAGGTAAAAGGACTTAAAAAGGGTATGCTGTACCTTCAAAAAATACCAGATTCTACATTAGTTACGATAGATTCAGTGGAAATTGCAGATGATGAAAGTTTTACTTTTACGACAGAGCTGGAAAGTCCTGAAATTTATTATCTATACCTCAATAAGGACGACAATAATGAAATCAATGATCGGATTATCTTTTTTGGAGAGCCTGGAATTATTACAATAAACACCTCTTGGAACACCTTTGATTTAAATGCCAAGATTGAAGGATCGGAGACTCATAAAAGATTGGAGGAGTATCAAGATATGATGTCCAAATTCAATTCAAAGAGCTTAGACTATTTACAGGCAATTTTTGATCCAAAAATCAAAAATGATTCTGTAGCAATGGATTCCATTCAAAAATTGAAAGATTTAAATACCCTTGGAGAGTATCGCTATGCTATAAATTTTGCTCTATTCAATAAGAATTCTTGTATAGCTCCTTATATAGCACTCAAAGAAGTGCCCAATGCAAATATAAAATTTTTGGATTCCATCAACAATTCGTTGGCACCTGACGTAGCCAATTCCAAATATGGGAAGGCTCTAAACGATTATCTTGAGAAATTAAAAACCAAGTAGTAGAAAACAAAAAAACATCCGCTGAGCGGATGTTTTTTTGTTTCACGGATATGCTGATTGCTTAACCCAATTTGTTGAGCTTTTCTACTAAGCCAACTGCTTCTTTCTCCAATTCGAGTTTTACAGCCTTAAGATGTGATTTTCTATTTGCTACATCTTTATTATTGACTTTTGCAATTAAGTCGTCAAAGGTAGCAATCGCACTATCAATAATAGCGGAGCCTTCCTTTGAATTATCTTTGTTATTGGAGGCCTCTACTATGTATACCGCCTCAATAATATCCCCTAAAACGTAATTAATGTCCTTTTTTAAATCCCTTATATTTGCCATTCGAATTATATTTTTTTTTGCAAAAGTAAGCTTTTTCAAATAGTAACCTCTAAAAGTTTAGCACCGTTTGTTCTTACGTTAATTTTTTTGGAAGCAGCTGGCACTAAAACAGTTTCCCCTTTTTGAATACTTGCTTGCCCAAAGTCGTTTTCGATAGTTGCCGAACCTCCTACACACATGTAAATTGTAAAGGAATCTCGATTGGATACCTCTTGCTTCATATTTTGGGAAAGATCAATAAAATTAGTTTTAAAATAAGGACAATGTACCATAGTATTTGAGGAATTACCCTTTCTAGCATAGTCCACCCTAAAGTCGCTCTTTTTATTATAATCAATTGCATCCAAGGCCAAATCGGTATGTAATTCCCTAAGATTTCCGTTTTTATCCCTACGGTTAAAATCGAATACACGGTAGGTAACATCGGATGTTTGTTGTATTTCTGCCAACAGAACCCCAGACCCAATGGCATGGATTTTACCGGTATTGATAAAAAATGTATCCCCTTCCTTAACAGTTTCATAATTCAATAAATCCAAAAGCGTATCATTTTCCAGGCTTTCTGCATATTCTACCTTGGTTACATCCTTATTAAAACCCACAATAAGGTTGGCGTCCTCATCCGCATCCATAACATACCACATTTCGGTCTTACCGAAAGAATCGTGACGTTTTTTTGCCAACTCATCGTTTGGATGAAGTTGAATAGAAAGATCCAATTTGGCATCTATGAATTTAATAAGGATTGGGAAATCCATACCAAAACGTGCTACAACACCTTTTCCCAATAGATCCTCCGGATGACTATTAATCAGTTCCTGTAATGAAGTTCCAACCAATTCACCATTGGAAATTACAGAAACATCACCCTCCACAGTGGAAAGTTCCCAACTTTCCCCGGTAATGTCGGTTTCAATTGGCTTTCCCAAAACATCTTTTAACTTAGTCCCACCCCATAGGCGTTCTTTTAAAATAGGATTAAATTTTAATGGATATAGTTGCATTAATTATAGGATCTTTAAAGAAATTAAATTTTGAATATTATTATTTGATGTTCACAACTTGAAGCTATTGTCTTT
>CAXMOE010000193.1:0-4720 GCA_964194835.1 uncultured Flavobacteriaceae bacterium
CATGTGGTCCGGGACTGGCTTCAGGATGATATTGAACCGAAAAAACATTTTTATTCTTCATTCGTATCCCAGCCACAGTATGATCATTTAAATGCACATGTGTAATTTCCAATTCCGGGTTCGCTTCGGTTTCTTCCCGATTAATTGCAAAACCATGGTTCTGTGAAGTAATTTCACCCTTGCCGGTAATTAAATTCTTGACAGGATGATTTATTCCTCTATGCCCATTGTGCATTTTATAGGTAGACACCCCGTTTGCCAAAGCAATGACCTGATGCCCAAGGCAAATCCCAAAGAGTGGTTTATTCTTACCTATAATAGCCTTGGCAACCTCAATTGCATCTTTCAAGGGTTCAGGATCTCCAGGACCGTTGGATATAAAATAAGCATCAGGGCCCCAGTCACTCATCTGATCAAATGTAGCATTGTAAGGAAACACCTTTATACGAGCATCCCTTTTGGCTAGGTTTCGTAATATATTTTTCTTTATTCCAATATCCAAAGCAGCAATCTTATACTTCGCTTTTTCGTTGCCATAAAAATAGGGCTCTTTGGTAGAAACCTTGGATGATAATTCCAAGCCCTCCATACTTGGGACTTTCTGCAGTTGTTTCTTTAAGTCTTCCAAATTATCAACGTCAGTTGAGATTACCGCATTCATTGCCCCGTTATCTCTTATGTATGCAACCAAAGCCCTTGTATCTACATCAGATATCGCAAAAAGATTGTTACTGTCCAAAAAGTCCTTTAAACTTAAATCGGCATTTGGTCTGGAATACTCATAACTGAAATTTTTACATATCAATCCAGCTATTTTAACGGAGTCGGATTCCACCTCGTCTGAATTGGTCCCGTAATTGCCAATGTGGGCATTTGTGGTCACCATAAGTTGTCCAAAATAAGAAGGATCGGTAAATATCTCTTGGTAACCGGTCATTCCAGTATTAAAACAAACCTCTCCATAAGCTGTACCTTCCTTATCCCCTACTGATTTTCCATGGAAGATTGTTCCATCGGCCAATAATAATAGTGCTTTTCGTCTTGCTTGATACTTCACAGGTAGAATTTTTTTAATGTTCGTTGCATATTATTTACGCAAAAAAAAATATTTAACAAATAAACATAAAAAAAGGATAAGCTTTTAGGCTTATCCTTTTTCAATTATTAAAATTTAATAACATTTTACTCTTCTGAATCATCAGTCTTTGTTTCAGCTTCCACAACAACAGGTTCAACTGCCACTTTTTTGCTTTTACCTCTCCTAGTTGATTTCTTCGCTTTAGGTTTGCCAGCATTGTAGATTTCGTTAAAATCAACGAGTTCTATCATTGCCATATCAGCATTATCTCCAAGACGATTCCCCAATTTAATGATTCTCGTATATCCTCCAGGTCTTTCGCCAACTTTTTCAGCAACGCCACTAAACAATTCTGTCACAGCATACTTGTCTCTAAGGTTTTTAAATACAATACGCCTATTATGGGTTCCTTTTTCAACCGTTTGATTGTTTTCTGCCTTTGATTTTGTAATCAATGGCTCAATAAACTGTTTCAAGGCCTTGGCCTTTGCAACGGTTGTGTTTATTCTTTTATGCTCTATTAAGGAACAGGCCATATTAGCCAACATAGCTTTTCTATGGGCCGCCTTTCTTCCTAAATGATTAACTTTTTTACCGTGTCTCATTGTTCTATGCTATATATTTCCTTGTTTCAAATGGGAATCCCATTCTGTTAGGAATTACAATTAATCTTTATCCAATTTATATTTTGACAAATCCATGCCGAAACTCAAGCCTTTGTTGATTACCAACTCTTCCAATTCGGTCAATGATTTTTTTCCAAAGTTTCTGAACTTCATCAAATCATTTTTATTGAAAGAAACCAAATCTCCCAAAGTATCCACTTCAGCTGCTTTTAAGCAATTCAATGCTCTAACGGATAAGTCCATATCCACCAACTTAGTTTTCAATAACTGGCGCATATGCAGAGATTCCTCATCATAAGTCTCAGTTTGGGCTATTTCATCGGCCTCCAACGTAATACGCTCGTCTGAGAACAACATGAAGTGATGAATTAACACCTTGGCTGCCTCGGTCAAAGCATCTTTCGGATGAATAGAACCATCACTGACAATCTCAAAGACTAATTTTTCGTAGTCTGTTTTTTGTTCTACACGAAAGTTCTCAATGCTGTATTTTACATTCTTAATTGGTGTAAAAATAGAATCCACAGCTATAGTACCTAATGGAGAACCAGATTTTTTGTTTTCTTCCGCTGGCACATAACCTCTACCCTTTTCAATTACCAACTCCATGTTGATACTGATCTTGGGATCCATGTTACAAATTACCAAATCCGGATTTAAAACTTGAAAACCAGAGATAAACTTCTGGAAATCACCAGCAGTCAATTGTTCCTTTCCACTAATTGATATAGACACAGCTTCGTTATCTACATCATCAATCTGTCGTTTGAATCGAACTTGCTTCAAGTTTAGAATTATTTCAGTAACATCTTCTACAACACCTGAAATAACTGAAAATTCGTGCTCAACCTTATCGATTCGTACCGAAGTTATCGCAAATCCTTCCAAGGAAGAAAGCAATACCCTTCTTAACGCGTTACCAACAGTTAATCCGTAACCAGGTTCTAAGGGACGAAATTCGAATTTCCCTTCAAAATCTGAAGAATCAATCATTATAACTTTATCGGGCTTCTGAAAATTAAATAATGCCATAATTGGATAAGTGTTGTTTATTTAGAGTATAACTCGACGATTAATTGTTCCTTAATATTTTCCGGAATCTGAAGTCTTTCAGGTATGGATACAAAAGTCCCATCCATTTTCTCCGAGTTCCAGGTAATCCATTCATATACACTGCTATTTGCATCAAGTGCGTCCTGAATAGCTTGTACGGATTTAGACTTTTCCCTAACGCCAATAACGTCACCGGCTTTCAATGAATACGATGGTATGTTAACCAACTCGCCATTTACTGTTATATGTCTATGTGACACCAATTGTCTTGCGCCTCTTCTAGAATTGGAAATTCCCATTCGGTATACCACGTTGTCCAAACGTGATTCACATAATTGAAGTAACACTTCACCGGTTACCCCTTTACTTCTATTTGCTTTCGCAAATAAATTTCTGAATTGGCGTTCTAGGATACCATAGGTATATTTTGCCTTTTGCTTCTCCATCAACTGGGTTGCATATTCAGATTTCTTTCCACGTCGTCTGTTCTGTCCGTGCTGTCCTGGAGGATAATTTCTTTTCTCAAAAGACTTATCTTCTCCAAAAATAGTTTCGCCAAACTTACGGGCGATTTTGGTTTTTGGTCCTGTATATCTTGCCATTATCTATAATTTTGGAAATGTGATTATGAATTAAGGCTTATCCTTCGATAATCGTAACTACACTTCCTTGAAATACCCATAATTGGGCTATTGTTAATACTAATTATACTCTTCTTCTTTTAGGAGGTCTACACCCGTTGTGTGGCATTGGAGTAACATCAATGATCTCTGTTACTTCGATACCTGCATTGTGTATGGAACGAATTGCAGATTCCCTACCATTTCCTGGTCCTTTGACGTAAACTTTTACTTTTCTCAAACCAGCTTCGTGGGCTATTTTAGCACAATCTTCAGAAGCAATTTGAGCAGCATAAGGAGTGTTTTTCTTGGAACCCCTAAAGCCCATTTTACCAGCTGAAGACCAAGAAATTACATCACCTTTCTTATTGGTCAAAGAAATAATGATATTATTGAAGGAGGCCGTAACATGGGCTTCACCCACCGACTCCACAATAACCTTACGCTTCTTTGTTGATTTTGCCTTTGCCATAATATCCTACTTATTATTTAGTTGCTTTTTTCTTGTTGGCAACTGTTTTCCTTTTCCCTTTTCTTGTCCTAGAGTTGTTCTTGGTCCTTTGTCCCCTTAACGGTAGACCTGATCTATGACGTATACCTCTATAACATCCAATGTCCATTAAACGTTTAATGCTCAATTGGGTCTCAGAGCGAAGTTCCCCCTCAATGGTATATGAAGAAATTGCGTCACGTATGCGACCAATTTCATCATCGTTCCAATCTTGGACGTTGGTATCTTCACTAACTTGGGCCTTTTCTAATATCTCTTTAGCCCTGCTTTTACCGATACCAAAGATATAGGTAAGGGATATGACCCCTCTTTTCTGTTTTGGTATATCTACACCTGAAATTCTTGCCATAATTACCCTTGTCTTTGTTTAAATCTAGGATTCTTTTTATTAATTACGTACAACGTGCCTTTTCTACGCACAATTTTGCAATCGGCACTTCTCTTTTTTATTGATGCTCTAACTTTCATCCTGTCAACTTAATATCTATATGTTATTCTTGCTTTGGTTAAATCGTAAGGGCTCATTTCCAGTTTTACCTTATCTCCTGGAAGTAATTTAATATAATGCATTCTCATTTTCCCTGAGATATGTGCCGTTACAACATGACCATTTTCCAGTTCCACTCTGAACATTGCGTTTGACAATGCCTCAATTATGGTTCCATCTTGCTCTATTGCTGCCTGTTTAGCCATAATCTATGCTACTTTTCTATTTTTTCCGGTTTTCATCAAACCATCATAATGTCTGTTCAACAAATATGAATTCACTTGCTGAACGGTATCAATGGCAACACCTACCATAATCAAAAGTGATGTGCCTCCATAAAACAAA
>CAXMOE010000194.1:0-4575 GCA_964194835.1 uncultured Flavobacteriaceae bacterium
TTTCCTGTTCAACTGTAAATTTATCTGTGTTCTTTGGGGCTTCCTTACAACTAATGCACAGAGCGATTAAGCATAATGTGATAATGCTTAACAGGAAAAAAGAGCGTATGGTTTTCATGTTTTTATTTTTTCGGATGGGTAATGTACAAAGATTGCATCAATCTCAGCAGGGTTTACCGGAAAACTTTTGGTGTTCAATGGGTTAGAACGGAGATTTGCTAATATAGAAAGGATTTTTTCTTTCTAAATTCGATCCGTACTAATTCAATTTGCGATTATTAGAAGTTGGTGTAAATCGCAATTACAATGGCAAGAGCGCAAACTATAAAAATAACCAGGGTGAGTTTTAGCGCAAATTTAAACCATTTGTCAAATGGGATTCCGGCTATGGCGATAACGGCCATAAGCGCACCGTTTGTTGGAACCAAGAGATCCATCATTACGGCCCCATACTGATAGGCCAAAACACAGACCTGTCTTGAAAGCCCTATTAAATCTGACAAAGGCGATAATATGGGCATCGTTAAAACAGCCTGACCAGAATAACTGGGAACCGTAAAATGCAAGATAGATTGTGAAACCATCATGGAAATGGCAGCGATACTTTTTGGTAAATATTGCATGGGGGTAAAGAGCCCATAAATTATGGAGTCTATGATCATTCCACGTTCCAATATAATGGAAATACTACTGGACAGGCCTACGATCATCGCAGCAAAAATCATTGCCTTAAAGCCTTCAATATAAGCTTCACTGGTGCCATTTACTCCCAGTTTTCCAATTAGACCAACAATCAGGGCAAGCACAAAGAATTCGGCAGTCATTTCGTTGAACCCCCAATTGTATTGCAGCATGCCAACGATTAAGATGACAAATGCAAGGGCCACCAATAAAAGGATCAAAGCGCTTCTAAAACTCAAGGTGCTTTTAAGGTGTACTTCCTCAACTTCTTTGATTACCTTGTTTTTATTTGCGTAACGAATCACCATAAACATCCATACGCTAAATGCAACGGCCATAACTACCAAGCGATAGGTACTCCCGGACAAAAATTCCAGACCTGCTTCTTTTTGGGCAATTACAACGGCAAACGGGTTTATGGGACTAAAAGCAGCGCCCAAAACGGCTGCCCCATAACTAATGGCCAAGGCCACGAAGGCATTGTAACCCAAGCGAGAAGTTAAGTACAACAACACGGGTGTCATGGCAATAATTTCTTCCTGAAGTCCGCTTAATGCTCCTCCTGCAAGAAATACCAATGAAACCAGGATCAGGGCAACTTCTTCCTTACCTTTTAAAACAGTGGTCAAGAACTCAATTCCGTCTTTTAAGGCTCCTGTTTTATCAATCACAAAAAAGCACCCTCCAATCAATAAGATCAGTGCAATTAAATCTGCCCTTAAAATAATGCCTTCTGGAATTGCCATAAAGGTTTCGGCAATTGAGACAGGTGAAGCTTCAATTACCGTATATGAATCGGGAACTACACTAATTTGATTTGTTTCGGGATCGGTACTCCGTTCGTATTCTCCAGGAGGAATAATGTAGGTCAATATTGCTGAAAACAAAATAAACCCAATCATGATGACAAGGGCATTCGGAAATTTTCTCATGTATTGGTTGGTTCGGTAGCACTAAATATAGAGAAAATATACTGATTCTTGGATTGTGACAAGCTGCAAATAGGGAAAGCTACTTATTGAAGCTGGATTAAGTTTAAAGGAGGGTCACTTTGTTTTTAATTCGATCAATATTTCTCTTAAATGATTTCTGATCAATGAAAAGTGGCCTTCATCTGCAACTAGATTAAGTGATGAATTTGGCAATTGATTGTGATAATAGATCCCTCTTTCTTTTGGGGCCATATTGTCTTCCGAACCATACCACAGTGCAACGGGAAATTCAATAGAAGAGACATCCATGCCCCAATCACCAACATAAAGCTTCCATTCCTGAACCACCCCATCTATACCCTGGTTATAACTTTCAATACTTCCATTTATGAATTCCCATCCATAATCGGGATTTTTTTTCATTAATTCTTGGTCTGGCGCAGGAAGGTGATTTTGAAACTGTTTTATTCTCTTTTCAGGATTATTGATTAATTCTTCATGGTCGTTCCTGATGATTTTCCGAATTAATTTGTCATTTTTCATACCTGCAAACCAGTGGATCATTTTAACCGGAAACCACATGCCTTTAGTACTGCCCTTATAGTCATATGGCGTTGCGCCTGAAATTATAGAAGCTTGTTCCACGCGTTCTGAATTGGTTTGAAGACATGCCAACACATGGGGAGCTCCCCCAGATAATCCAAAAACAGAATAGTTGTTAAACCCCAGGCAATTTGCCAATTCTTGTACATCCTGGCCCCAATCCAAAAAAGTTCTGTTTTCTTGAAATGTAGAAAGGCCTATCCCTGGCCGGTCCGGAGAAATGATTCGGACTCCAAGATCAATTGCTATACTGTCCATAAACTTAGAGCTTAGCCTGCTCTCTTGTCCTCCATGAAAATAGAATATGGGAAAACCTGTTGAATCGCCATACTCTGCATAACCCAATGTCCTGCCATCATCCAATGTTATTGTGTTGTCTAATCCCATGCCTAAACCAATTTGGTGAAAAGTAATGCAAATTATCACCACTATATATTTGTACATATCATTATTTTTTTATGTACACAAAATTTGTAAAAGTGAAACTTAAAACACTTGACATTTGTCAAGAAATGATGTCATTACAATTTTTTTCTCAACCTACTCAGTGTTTCTGGAGTAACACCGATCAAGGAGGCAATGTACTGCAATGGAACATACTTAAAAATGTGTGGATTGTTTTGAATTAATGCCTCCAGGCGTTCTTTTGAGGTAGACTGCAAATGCGCAAACACCCTGTCTTCCAACATGGCAAATGATCTTGATAACAGTGCTATATCAAATTCCATCCATTTCGGACATAATTGAAGCAATTCAAAATGATCTTTTCGGGTAATGACGCTCAAGGAACAATTGGTCACGGCACTTATATTCCACTTGTTGGGTTCTTCGAAAATAAAGCTAGCCAGTGCGGTGATGAACGTACCTTGAGGGCTGATCCATAATGTAGTTTCCATACCGTCTACCAGACTATAGACCCTTAAATAACCAGTCCGGACAAAATACATTTCTGTACACCGTTTTCCCGCTTCCAATAACAGTTGTCCCTTTTTTACTTGCCTGGGACGGAATCTTTTGCCTATAATTTGTAAATTATTATTATCCACAGCAATCTGATTGGCAATAATCGCCTCAAGCTCGACTTCCTTATCCATTAATTTTTACATTTTCAATTTCACTGATATGGTAATTACAAACTAAGATACCGTATTTAATTATTTGAGGGATTTTTACCACTGAATGTTCATTTCAGTATTAAGCCCGATTTATGTATTTACTTTTATTTAAACACTTTATCTGCCTAAAAGCACTGGAATCATTTCTGAAATAATAAAAAAGGTGGCCTATAAAATTGACCACCTTTTATCTTAAGAATTTACACGTTTATTCTTCCGCTGCAATCTGTACGGCCAGGCCGTTCACATCAAAATAGTCAGAGGTACGCACGATCTTGCCATCTTCATTCACCGTTGAAAGGTTAAAAAATTTCACTCCTATTTCCTTTCCACTTTCGGTATGGGTGGCGGACCAGGTACCATACACCCGGATCACATTTGCACTGGAATTTGCATTTGCCTGAGGGAAGACAGAACCAGACCAGAATCCGTTGACCGTGGAATCCGGCATAACTATACCTTCCGTATATTTTATGTTTTCAAAATCATCGTGATAACCTTTAAGGGCAGCAAGAAGATCTGCTTTCCCCATCCATTGGTTACCGTTAAAATTGGGTGGGCTCCATTTTAGGGTATCGGAGAGCATAGCGGTTTGGGCCTGCAGGTCCTCATCGCAATGGGCTTGATAAAAGGCACGCACAACGGCCACTTTTTTGTCAAAGGCAGCATAATCCGGAGTCATACTTTGTTCCATCTCTTCACTTTGCTCAGCAGGAGCCGCCTCTTTACAGGCAACCAGGGCCAATACGGCAAGCGCCATTAGGCCAAATAGTGGATTTTTCATTTCAGTAATATTTAAATAGTTAATAATCAGTTGTTCTACTTAAATATACGAAATTTTTAACATATGGTCTACCCAGTGTTTTTAACCAATTCGCACTGTCATACCCTTGTTTTGAGAATTCGCAAAGGCATCTACCTATTTAGAAAAACAATAGTTATGATTCGATCAAAGCTTCTCGGTTAAAATTGCAATCATGGTCTTAATTCCCTCTTGGTAATTCCCCAACCGTAAATTTTCATTGGGGCTATGTTGGTTGTTATCCCGATTTACCGTGGGAACACCCACAGCTGGAATGTTCAATGTAGTAACAAAAGGTGAAATGGGGATCGATCCCCCGCTCATCCGTATCATGACCGGGTCTTCCCCGAAAGCCTTTACCAAGGCCTTGCGCAACCACAGACCTACGTTGGAATTGAAGTCGGTCCGAAATGCCTGATAAGAAATCTCATAATTAAAAGTG
>CAXMOE010000195.1:0-4564 GCA_964194835.1 uncultured Flavobacteriaceae bacterium
TCGCTCTTCATTGGTATTCCCATCACAACCTGGATAAATAGGTACATTCTCAATAACCGAAAAGGGGACCACAACATCCTCTTCTTCTTCACCAACTTCCACATCTTCAACATCCATGACTTCTTCTATCACAGCATCTTGGGTGGTTTCGGTACTTTCAATAACAGTTTCCTCAATTTCGATTTCATCTTCCACAACTTCGATGACCTCTGGAGCAGCAGGTGGTGGTGGTGGTGGGTGAGTCTTTATCATTTCAGTTATGGGAACCTCCTCATTAAGGTCATCAACAACATTTAGAATTTCCACAAACTGTTGATCTCTATCATATGTCTTTAATTCAAGTCCCCTCCATGTAATAAAAAGTACTAATGCAAGACCAAACACGAAATAAAGACCGCTATTACGACTTAAGTCAATTTTTGGATTTTTTTTAGGTTTCATAATACTTTAGGTTTACAATTAAAAAATTATAAAAGCAACACCAAATTTCCTATGATATTTGTCAGGTTTTATAAAAATATTGAAGGATAGGTCTGGGAAAGACCTAACTTAAAACAATCATTAAATCCTCAATTCTTCTTATAATAGGCTCGTTAAAGACCTCTTCATTTAGTGGTTTAAAACTTACTTTGGAGGATTTACTCTGGACAACATTTTCTAAAACAACCGAATTCCATTAAAATAACAAGAGGGCCATGTAGCCCTCTCGTTCAAAACTTAAAATAGATATTAAAACAACTTAGGATTTATAACAATGTAATAATGGATAAGTCTAAAGCATTTTAAAGTTTATGGGGATGCTATAAGGTACTGTTACTGCTTTTCCCCGTTGTTTTCCAGGAGTCATTTGAGGTAACGAAGCAATAATTCGGGTAGCTTCTTTTTCCAATATATTATCTGGTCCCCTAGTTTTTATTTTAGTAATACGCCCGGTAGGATCTATTACAAACTGAACATATACCCTTCCCCTAATTCCCATTTCAAGGGCGACCTCCGGGTAAGTGAAATTCTTATTAATATGTTCCTGTATTTTTCTGTTAAAACAATCCCTTCGTTCCACATTGGTACCCCCTTCACAGCCTGGAAAACTGGGCACATTTTCTACGGCCGCAAAAGGCACTACAATTTCTTCCTCTTCGTCACCGACTTCAACATCATCAACGTCAATCACTTCTTGTACTACCGCATCTTGAGTTGTTTCTGTACTTTCAATAATGGTTTCTTCAATTTCAGCCTCATTTTCCACAATATCAATGATTTCGGGCGCAGCTGGTGGAGGTGGAGGTGGGGGTGTTTTAATGGCCTCAGTTATTGGAACATCTTCTTTTACTTCATCAAGAATGTTCAGTACTTCCACTAGTTGTTTTTCGGTATCATAAGTCTTCATCTCAAGTGCCCTCCATGTTAGGAAAAGTACTACGGTAAGGCCAATTACAAAAAAAAAGGCCACTGTTACGATTTAAATCTACTTTCGGATTCTTTTTTGGTTTCATAATATAAAGATTATATAGGCAAAATTAGGGCTGGTATAGCCTATATAATATGACTTTTGTCAGTTTTTGGCAAGACCCAGCTGAATACAAAAAAGAAATTCGGTTTAGAGAACATTCCAGCCCAAAGAATTGGCAATAACACACACCAATTCCTATAAAATCATAATCTAAACAATGAAGATTCAATTAAAGACCCCTAGGGCCACCGGTACAAGAATATTGGAAAAAGAAATAACCATAAATAGGCAATTAATTTGGCTTTAACCTCTAGCTGCCAAAATTTTCATCGCCTCAACAAACTTATCGAGTTCTTGGGTCGTGGTAAACACATTAGGGGTAATCCTACAACCTTGAACATTAGCATAGTCAATGGCTACTGTAAAGACATTAAACTCATCCAGTAAGGTTTTAGCCAAGTCGGAAGGCTGCATATGGCTTATTCCCACATTGGCGATTCCGCAACTTCGCTGCTCCTCAACTGGCGTATTGATTACAATATTTTCTAATCTTCTAAGCTGATCGGACCAATAGCGTTGCAAATAACGTAGTCTATCCTCTTTGCGTTCCAAGCCGATCAGTTCCAGATAGTCTATTGCGTCATCAATGGCCAGATCTGTATGTACAGGGTGAGTGCCCGTATGATTTAATCTTCCAATGACATCGGTTTCTTTGACATGATCTGCCAACAATGGCCAAATTTTGGAAATCTTGTTTTTAGACATATAAAGCATGCCCACTCCCAAAGGAGTACTTAACCACTTATGTAGACTCGAACCATAATAATCGCAATGTAAATCGGCAATATTTACCCTAATATGGCCAATGCAGTGTGCTCCATCGACTAACACCTCTACGCCGTGACTATGCGCCATATCGCAAATTTTTTGAATAGGGAGTATTTGCCCTGTGATATTCACCATATGGCTCACCATCAATAATTTGGTCTTTGAAGTAATCTGTTGTTCATACAGAGAAACTATCTCCTGATCTGAGCTGGGGTAATTGGGTACAGATACAACTTTATTTACAACACCAAAGCGTTTGGATACCAATTGAAACATATCGAGCATTGATCCATAATCTTGTTCAGCCATTATGGCCTCATCCCCTACTTCCCATGGGTAACCACCAATAATTAAATCCAAAGATTCTGTAGTATTTCGTGTAATAATCAGCTCATCTGCTTCACAGCCAACCAATTTAGCCAAACGAACAGCGATACGTTTTTTATTGTCGAATTGCACCGTCCGCATATAGTATGATGCCTCGATATTTACAGTGCGAATATGCTCCATAAATTTATCGAGAGTGGGATTGGGAATAAAATTATAGTAACCATTTTCGAGGTTGATATAATCCGATTTTAGAGTATAATCTTCCCGGATTCTTGCCCAAAAATCGTCATCTGAATCAACATTATAGGTGGTCTGTTGTCTGTTGTACTGAGCGGGTAGCTGCATGGTCAATAAAGGAGAAATTACAGCGACCTGACCCATCCGTCTTAAAAATTCCCTTTTCTTCATGATCCATTTATTTAAACTACAAGATAAAGAAAAAGAGGCCCAAATGGCCTCTAATATTCTTAATTATACTTGACGATTGGGTTTAAATACTATTGATGGCTACTTCCATGAACCGGGCAATGCATTTTTACACGCTCTTTTGTAGCCCCCGACATCATGTCAGCAGATTTATCAATTTGCTTACTCATTTTAACAAAGTGTTTATTCCAGGACATCGTTTTTCGCATCGTTTTACATAGGATTGAGTCTTTTCCCATTGTTGACAACAAATTTCTCATCATCCGGTTTGCCCTAAGACTATCTGTACTCATCAAGTTTTTCATCATTTTGTCATTGCCCATCATGCTACCCATAATTTCCTGGTTACCTTTCAACATTAGCATGGCATTATCACTATTCCCCATATGGGTTATCATCTCACTCATCAGCTTAGGACCCTTAATGATCTCGTTCATTATTTCCGCTCGGAGCTGTACATCATTTAGAATATCCGAATTATCTTGTACTTGGCGGTTGCATCCAAAAAACATAGTAACAAGGAGAAAAACGACCCATATATTTAATGTTTTCATCGTTTTGGGATTCAGGATTAATTAGTAAATCTTAATTGTACTTATAAAATATGGATTCTGATATGATATTGATCATGGTAACGACCTATAATTAACTTGTATACGAATCATAAGTTATTGTATTTATAAATATTCATGAAAAAGAAAGGATTTGTAACTTTATTTGGAAGACGAATCAAATAGTGCAAGAAAATTTCTATTAATCAATAATAAAATCACCGATGGTACAGCTAGGCTACATATTACTGACCTTATTAATGACGTGTATTATTCTTTTTGGGTATAATTATGGTTTAACTAAAATTGAAACGGACAAAAGCACACGTAAAAAGAGGATTTTCATATTGGGCATAGGCCTTATCCTTTGGTTCACCTATGCCTTTATCCTTTCTAAAATAGGAGTTCTTCAAAACCTGGAGCTGCCTCCACGATTTCCTATATTGCTCATATTACCTGCCTTTCTTTTTATAGGTATTGTGCTCTTCAAACATAGAAACAGTAAGATAATTAATGTTATTCCCAGCTCTTGGCTTATTTATTATCAGGGTTTCAGGGTTTTCATAGAATTATTGTTTGCAGCAACTGTTGCAATAGGCACTTTGCATCCCGAAGTAACTTTTAACGGATATAATTACGATATTCTTTTTGCCTTTACAGCCCCAGTGGTCGCTTTTTTGGTTTTTAACAAAAAAGTGTTGTCCAAAAAAATTGCCCTGATTTGGAATTATATAGGATTGGGGGTTATTGCCTTTATAATTTTTCTTTTCATAACAACCATCTTTATTCCCTCAATTTGGGGTAGCACTCAATCTTTGGTTCCCATAGAATTTATTAGTTTTCCCTATCTATTAGTACCATCCTTTTTAATGCCTTCTGCTATTTTTATGCATATTTTATCCATAGTACAATTGAGTAAGAAAAAAATTGTCCATTGATCTATAACAGAAATGGTGTGCTACTTTTTCTTCTTGGATTT
>CAXMOE010000196.1:0-4512 GCA_964194835.1 uncultured Flavobacteriaceae bacterium
TTCATAAAATCGAAAAGCGAGATCATAGTCCTCAGGGTAGCGGTTGGGTATAAATGCCCCAGAACGTTCTAAATCGCTTCTATGCAACATCCAACAAGGAGATGGGATAACACATTCTTTATAAATTTCAGAATAATTGCTGCCAGTTTCTGTCAATTGGTTTAACCAACGCTCATATCGTTCATATCCATTACTGATTCCTCTTTCCGAGAAATACTTTACCTGTCCCACGGCCAAATGTCCCAATCCTTGTTGTAATAGGGAACCTATCATTATCTGTAACTTATGGGGTGCCATTATATCATCCGAATCCATTCGGGTAATGAATTCTCCTTTGCTATTTAAATAGGCCAATCGCAAGGCCGCGATGATTCCCTCACCCTGATTGGCAAACACCTTTATTCTAGGGTCTTTTTCGGAATAGGATACCATTATGTCCCAACTATTATCGGTGGAATGATCATCAACGGCTAAAACCTCCCAGTTTTGGTGCTGTTGTTCTATGATAGATTGTATACACTCTGGTAAAAAAGCAGCTGTATTTTTAAATGGAATTAGGATGCTAACCAACGTATTTTGCATGAATTGCAAGTTAAGAATAATGACTCAGAAGACGGAAACGTATACGAGGGGATAAATGTTAAAAACCTTGCTGATGGTGGACCAAATTATTTACTCGTCTTAACCAATCTTATTTTATATATTTATTAACTCAATATGCAAGCAAAATATAGACGTTATTTCAGTCAAGTTATCCCTTTTTCTTTAATGTGGCTAGTTTTTGGATTGGTCTATGTATTCTTGGAAGTAGGTATTTTGGGAAGACTTACCTACTATCCTGCTACTGGCAATAAATATGATTTTCAAAATGCACTTATCTACACTGGAATAGGCAGTTTCCTTATTGGGACCCTACAAGGATTTATAGAGGTGGTTTGGCTTAGAAAACATTTTGATAAGAGGGCTTTATGGGCAAAATTTTTCTTTAAGAGCGTCTTCTATCTTTTTTTTCTGATCTTCTTTTTGGTAACACTGACGATGGTAACAAACATGAATCGTTTTAATACTGGTATTTTTGACCCAGTGGTTCTAGATAGCTTAAAACAATTCATAACTAAGTTTTCGTTTTGGAGCATAGTTATTTATTCTGCAGCCATACTTAATTTAGCCTTGTTCTTTTCTGAAATCAGGGAATATTTGGGCGTTGGTGTTTTACGAAACTTTTTCTTGGGCAAATATCATACACCAAAACAGGAAACAAGAATATTTATGTTTCTCGATATGAAATCGTCTACAACCATTGCCGAAAATATGGGCCATGAACGTTATTTTCATCTAATCAAGGCTTATTATGCTAATATGACCAATGCCATTTTAGAAACATCTGGAGATATTTATCAATATGTGGGCGATGAAATAGTGGTGAGTTGGACAGAACAAATAGGACTTTATAATAATAACTGTATTGAATGCTTCCATAAAATAGACAGGGAGTTTAAAAAGCGGAAAGAGCATTATTTGGAAACTTTTGGTTTGGTGCCCGATTTTAAGGCAGGCTTTCATATAAGGGAGGTAACCACCGGGGAGATAGGAATCATCAAGAAAGATATTATTTATACAGGAGACGTTTTAAATACCACGGCACGAATACAAAGGGAATGTAATAACTATGACACCAGGGCATTAATTTCAGAAGATCTTGTAAAAAAATTGAGTCCCAAGGATAATTTCAACCATACTAAAATCGGAAAACTTCTGCTTCGCGGGAAAAAAGAAGCCATTCAATTACATAGCATTGAGTTTTAATAAACTCTATTTTCCAGAAGTGGTGTACACTTTCAGTTGGTTTGATCAATAATGGTATCCAACCAATCTTCCATAGTAGTCAAATAGTCATCATGCATTTTAGACCAATAAGGGAAATCATTTACCCCAACATTGTGCATGGAATGGGAGGCATCTTCCAAGAGAACAACAATGGCCTTGCTATTTTGAGCAACCTTCAAAGCATTTGAAATTATTTTGTGGCTATCAGCGGGAATGATGTTATCCGATGTTCCTTGAATAAGAAGAACTGCCTGTTTGGTTTTTTCGAAATGGGGCACAGGGCTATAGCGTATTTTTTTGTCAATTTGTACTTCATCCAAATTAGGAACCCAAACATTGGAAAACCATGGCTCTGATTTTTTGGAACCCACAGCTTTTTCCAACTCAGCTCTCGAAAGTGTACCAGCTATATGCTTAAAAACTTTTCTTTGAAGATCTACAGCTTGTTCAATATCAGGTCCAAGAATATCGGCATTTCTGTTTTTCCAATAATTCAAATCACTTTCTAGTAAGGTACTTCCAGGGCAGCTCACCACAATTCCAAAGTTGAGTTGTTCCAAGTTGTTAAGGATATATGGAATTTTGGCACCTCCCTGACTGCTTCCTTTTATTCCCAAATTGGATAATGGGATATCTGTTTGTTGCGAAAAATAAGTAATGGCATTAATATCATCAGAGCATAATTCCTCTATAGTTGCTGATTGCCAATTGCCCTCAGAGGTTCCAGTTCCTCTCTTATCGTAATGAAATGTAGTATATCCTTTGTTGGCAAAATAAATTGCCTCTGCTCGGGAGCCACTTCTATCTGCTTGTCCGGAGGAGGTAATAAATACAATACCCTTTTTGTTAGATTGTGTTGCATTCCAAATGGTTCCTCCAATCTGTATTCCATTGGATTCAAAAGTAATTTCTTGGGATTTAATAGTATGTTCCTCTTTTGATGTTTCTTTTTTCAGAGTGTATGCAGTTATAAGTGAGTCTACTTCCAGGGATCCGGTAAGTTGGTTTGAATTTGCTGTCCATTTATTTTTAAAACCATATGTATACCTGTCGCTTTGCAGAATAAAATTAATGGAATCTCCTATAACTTCCACGTTTCTGACCGGGATTTCGAATGCATTCTGTTCCAAACTAGTGAACGAGACATTCCAGTTGGCAGAATCCTTTTTAATTGTAATTGTTATGTTATCTGTAAAGTTGCCTTGTGTAAAAACACCGCTAAAGATCCCTTCTTTTTCTACACTTGATTTTTTGGATTGGGAACTACATGCAAGAAATGATGCCGCAATGAGCATGACATAATATTTGTTCATTCTAGAAATGTTTTTAATTGTTTAATTGGGATAAGAAAACATCCAATAATTAGTTGACAATTTTATTTTTCATACTCCAATATGACGTATGTGTGACCAAATTGTTACAGTATTGGTGCCTATTTAGGGATATTTATTATTTAAACTACCCATAAAAATCCTTATCATTAACAACTATTGTCGTTAATTCAACGGTATGTCCGTCAGGATCTTTGGTATACATGGAATGAAAATAGTGATGATCTTGTAGTTTATAGGTCAGACCCAATTCTTTATATCGCTCTTTTGCTTTTTCGAAATTTTCAGCGGTTACATTGAATGCAAAATGAT
This sequence comes from uncultured Flavobacteriaceae bacterium, assembly GCA_964194835.1. Classification (GTDB taxonomy): domain Bacteria; phylum Bacteroidota; class Bacteroidia; order Flavobacteriales; family Flavobacteriaceae; genus CAXMOE01. The sequence continues at coordinate 3,471 of CAXMOE010000196.1, forward strand.
CAATTTTGACATTTTTCGAAGTAGAAGGTAATTTTGGATGTGCTGTATCAGCTGGAAAAAGTGCAATCCCTGTTTTACCAGAGAGCATGAAAATTGGAAAATTCCCCCATTCTTTAGTTTTATATTTTTTTAAGCCCAAAACTTTTTGGTGCCATTTAGCGGAAATTTCAAGATCTACCACCCGAATGGCCACATGGTCCAAAAAGTCAATTTCAAATGGAGTCATTTCTTTGTTCGATGGACTTTTACCTTTCTAACAGCCTTGATTGCAAACATTACAATGGTTATCATCAATACCACATAATAGATCACAGTAGCACCGCTTTTAACCAGGGTAAAAATATTTGTGACAGCCACTGAAGTATTTGAAAAGTCGGGGTAACTGGTCAATAGGTTTATTATCCCCATATTCTCCAAATAATCAGCCAATCCGGCTAGTAGGGGTACCAAGCATAAATAATAAAGCTTGCTTTCCAACTTATTTAGTTTATTTAAAAAATAGGCAATTAACAAGCAGTAAGTGATTCCAAAGAGCCCAGGATAAAACATATCTACCGGGATTTGATTAAATAGGTAGGCATCCCTGCCTTCTTGGCCCAATGCATCGAACAATGCGGTAACGTATTCAAAATTATATCCCGAAGGCATCATGTCCAATAACTTCATTCCATTGCCAAACCCCATTACCTTGGGGATGGTAAAATTGAGCATTAAAAGATAGACCAGATTGGTAAGTATAAAGAGGATAAACACTTTTCTCCCCTGAATGTTTCCGTAAATAACCTTTCTAAGCATATCCTAAATTTTACTGCATAAAAGTATAACTTTTTTACTTCAATTAATTCCCAGAAGTTTTAAGTTCTTCATTTATTAATTTGGTAATTCCATCAATTTCATAAATTGCCCCTTTGTACGTTTTTTCTTTTTCATTCATAACCTGAATAAGCGATAGGATAAGATTTTGAAATTGATAGGAGAAAAGTATCTCAGGCTTTTTAATTTCAAGGGTAGAGAACTTAAGAATTGGATTTACCATTAGGGC
>CAXMOE010000197.1:0-4364 GCA_964194835.1 uncultured Flavobacteriaceae bacterium
AAGTTCTCCCAGGCTGGCCATTTTTTCCGATTGTACCAGTTGATTCTGTGTGGTTTTGAGTTCGCTTAAAGTGGTTTCGACACTTTGTTTCGCTTTTTCTAATTTTGTAAAGTCCTCGTAGCGGGCATAGGCAATGGCAAATGCGTCAGACAATGATTGTGCCAATTCAATCTGTTCATCATTCAAGGGATTCTCGCTACCAACATACAGCATCCCCTGGGTAAATGGAATAAAATGAAGATCTAATGACTCAGGTGGGTTTGTTGCTCCCTGATAGGTATTTTTATCTGAGATTTGCCCTTGTTCCATCAAAGATTGTGTCCTGTTTATAAATTCTTCCCGGTTCCAATGTTCTTTAAAAATATTTCCCTTACGCCAATGGGCAACTGTATTTTCAGTCAACGGATCTGCATCGAATTTTAGATGCAGTACCCCAAGTGAAAGCCCGTCTGGTGCCGATAGATAGGCCTTGACAATTTCCTTGGGTTCATCAATAATAAAAACCCCGCAACGAATAAAGGGTACACTCATTGTAGTCAATTCATTCCATACGAGAGGAGTAATGCGCTCCAGATCAGCTGCTGTACGCATACTGGCAATTTGCCCGCGGACCCGATCCAGGGAGGCCTGTTTAGTGGCTTCCCTTGCCTGGGTTTCCGCTTTTTGGAGGTCGAGAAAGCGGGTATAGGTTTGCTCAAATACTTTGCCGAAACGTTTGAAAATATCCCAGGCTTCAGGAACAGGTTCATACGTAATGAACATCACATAGCCATGGGCAAAATAGACGATATGAAATATTTGAAAGGTAGGCAATGACAATCCCGCATCAATGAGCTCTTCCAGTATTTTACCCACTCCTGGTAGCGTGCGCATAAAATCGTAATGTTTTACAAGTGCATCGCCACCTAATTCTTTTACATAAAAAGTTTCCCCTTTTTGTAAGGGTTCATAAAAATTATAGCCTTTACCTATGGTCGGTAAAATAAATGATTTCTGAATTTCCCCTTCACTGCTCATATTGCAGGAAACTGCTTTTTTTTCCTCGGTTTCCCAAATGCAATACCCTGCACTCCAGGCCGGTATCCCCAAGGCCTGTACTTGCAAAAACAGGTTGTTGGCCGCTTCGGGCAACTCCTGGCTTTTCTGCATGGCCATGGTGCGACTCCTCACTTTCTCTAAGGCATTTTCTATCTGCGCTTCTTTGGCCTGGGCTTCTGCTTTTTGGAGATCTAAGTATCTTCTATATGTTTGTCCAAAAACCTTAGCAAATCTGTCTAATACCTTGACTGCTTCTTCTGTAATTGGGTTCTCTGTAAAAGCAAAAAGAATACCTGAAGAAAAAAAGAAACTATTATGTGATACTTTTTTCGGTAATGTTTTTAAATCTGCATTAAACGGATATTCAGGCTCGTGATTCAGGGCATTGTAATAGGTCTTAACATCTTTACCTATGAATTCGTATGAATATCCTGTCTTATTACTTTTCCATGCTTTTTTAAGTCCTACCAGCATGGGATGTATCGTCATATCCAACATACCCATCTTTAAAACAACTTCACCGTTTGGGATTGAATTCGCCGACCATGTTTCCATACCTTCATTTCCTTCAAGGATTCCGATACCACAGCGAATGGATTTGTCAAGACCCAATTGTAACACTTCGTCAAATAATGTAACCACCGTATCTCCAACATCATTGCTATTATGCATAGCCATTGTATTAGATCGTACCCTTTCCAATGCAGTTTCAATCTGTGCTTCCCTGGCCTGTGCTTCTGCTATTTGCAGGTCGAGGAAACGGGTATAGGTTTGTTCAAATACTTTTCCAAAGCGCATCAACGTATTATTCTCTTCATCTGTATATGGAATAGCTGAAAAATTCTCGATGTACAGGCCAACATTCTCTAACAACACAGTGGATATAGCAAGGCCAGAAGCACTAAAATAATATTCCTTTGCTTCTTCCGGTATAGTCGGAACCAGCATAAAAAGATCCTGATAAAATCTGTTTTTTTCTTCAAAGTCCAGATGGTTGGCAAAGAAATCTATTCCTTTTTCTTTTGCCTCCTTAAAACTGTTCCAATGTGCACAATCAAAATAAGGTAAGGTTATTTGGGTTTGAATCTCCTGCCGGTCAGCCAGCCAGATGTTCATATCATCACTTGTTTTATAATCTATAATAAACCCGGTATGTTCTATAAGGATACTTAAGTGAACAAACTGATCGTATACAACCTGAATTACCTCTTTGAGTTCATCACTCTTTTGCATGGCCATTGTCCTAGCTCTTACTCTTTCCAGCGCCAATTCAATCTGTGCTTCTCTTGCCTGTGTTTCTGCTTTTTGCAAGTCGAGGAAGCGGGTATAGGTTTGTTCGAATACTTTTGCGAAGCGTTTAAAAATGTCATGTGAATCAGACACCGACTCAAAAGTTATGAAAATGATATAACCATATTTGAAATAAGCCACATGGTCAATTTGCGAAGTGGGAAAGGAAATTCCCGAGTCTTTCATTTTGAGTAACTGGTCTCCTACCCCGGGTAAGCTACATAAGTAATCGTAATGTGAAGCACATTCGTTTTCGTCAATTTCATTGATAAGAAATGTTTCTCCTCTTTGTCCGGCTTCATAATAGTTAAGAAATATACCTTCTCTGGGAGTTCTATATTTTGGAAATGTGCCTTCACCATTACTGCCCCATTCCAATGAGCCATTTTGATCTTCATCATAAATATTAAATGCACAAAACCAGGTAGCAACGCCTAAGGCCTGAACTTGCTTTACCAATTCAAGAGAAAGATCAGCCAGTTCTTCACTTTTATGCATGGCCATAGATCTGGATCTCACTCTTTCCAGGGCCATTTCTATGTTGGCTTCCTTGGCTTGCGCTTCTGCTTTTAATAGATCATTGAAACGGGTGTAGGTGAGGTCAAATACTTTGCCAAATCTTTCAAGAATATCGAGATTGTTACCGGACAAAGGTTTATCACCTACCGTCTGTAACCCTCCAAAATTGCTAAACGTAAAAGAACAGACATATTTTTCCATGGCCCTGGATGCGGCCTGTGCTTCTTGAGGAACTTTTCTGAATTCCGATTCATTAAATAAATATTCGTCATAAATTTTTTTTTCAGCTCCCTCAAGAACATATATATATTTAGTGGCCCTTTCTTTATAGCCCTTCATCATGGCATCATGAAAAGGATAATCCTCAAACTTCATCTGATAAGCATCGGGTGCCTTTTCAATATCCGGATTTGCTGCCCAAACCGTGTTCGACAAATTAGGAGCATCGATAATATTGATCATGCACCAGCTCAATTCGAAATCAAGTTTTGTCAATTCCTTGAAAACAGTGTCGACCAATTCGGCCAATTCTTTGGAGGTTTGCATGGCCATGGCGCGGGCCCTAACCCTTTCCAAAGCGGCCTCGATTTGCAGTTCCCGGTTTTTATGTTCGAGTTCTACCGTACGTCTTTTGACGGCCTCTCGCAGCTCCCTGTTCTCTTCAGCTATTTTATCAATCGCCATATTTTGGCCCTCTTCGGTTTTGGTGTCCGGAAATGAGGAATGCTGGTGTGTTATTCTCCAACCTTCTTTTTTATCCTGCAGTAGGGTTGAGGCCCTGAATTTGGAATAGAAAATCCATTTTTTTCCATCCAACGCATAGAGGTCGCAACGCTCATGTAACAGGACTAACCCATCTTGCAGCTCCAGTTTCGTACTTCTGTTCCGCATTTCTAACTTGCCGGCTACCTCATTCATGGTGTCCCGCAGGAATTGAACGGCCTCCTTTTTTGTGGAGAATACTTCACTCTCCGCACTTCCTACCTGGGTATAGGATGCATCCAACAAGGGCACCATTCCTTCCACATTGCCTTTTAGATACTCAGCCCAATAGGCTTCGTAAACCTGCATTATTTCCCGTTCTTGCTTTTTGGTCAGTTTCATTTTTAATTATTTGCAGGCAATACAATGGTAAATGTTGTGCCCTCTCCTTCCTTAGTTTCCACCTTCAACTCCCCCGCATGTACCTTTACTATATCATAACTCATGCTCAAGCCCAAACCCGTTCCCTGCCCGGTGGGTTTGGTGGTAAAGAAGGGTTGGAATATTTTGTCGACAACATTTTGCGGGATTCCGTTGCCATTGTCTTTGACACTGATTACGATATGTTTATTATCTTTTTTGGTACTTACCCAAACCGTTGGTTCATATTTTGTATCCCCTATATCCTTGGCGGAGGAGGACTTTTCGGTTACGGCGAAAAACGCATTGGTGATCAGATTGAGAATTACCCTGCCCATATCCTGTGGAATAATATTGATTTTCCCAATATTTTTATCAAAATCCGTTTTCATGGT
>CAXMOE010000198.1:0-4297 GCA_964194835.1 uncultured Flavobacteriaceae bacterium
TACAGAAAAGTCTGCCAATATAAATTGCCATTTGAACTATGATCATGATATGGATTGGGACCAATTGAGTGGCGATCTAAAAATAAATCTATATCGTATTACGCAAGAAAGTTTACAGAACTGTGTAAAACATGCGCATGCTAAAAACGTAACATTAGATTTTGGTTCCGTAAAGTCAAATCTAGATATCACTATTATTGATGACGGTAAAGGATTCAATATCAAAAAAGGAAAAAGAGGAATCGGATTAAAAAATATAACCTCAAGAGTCAAAAAACTGGACGGTAGCTGGGCTATAACAAGTGCAATTGGGGAAGGGACTTCGGTAAGCATAAAGTTGCCTATTCAAAGTAGACTTGCCAAAGAAGAACTAAGTAACGAACAAAACGCTTTAATACAAGCTTAAAAAGATATCCAATAATTAATGAAAATATTGCGAATATTAGCGGTGGACGACCATGAAATGACCACCATGGGCTATAAGTATATTCTGGAAGACATCAATTTCAAAGATTTTAAGGTGCAAATGGTTACTGCAAAAACCTTTGATATGGGAAAGGAGAAAATTGAAGAGTCCGCCAAATCCTTTAAGTATGATATTATTTTATTGGACATACAATTGTCCAATTCAGATGAAGTACAGCCCCATACAGGAGAGGATCTTGGTATAATAGCGCGAAAAGTTGTCCCAGATTCCAAGATTGTTTTTATGTCTTCCTTTAGTGATAATTACAGAATTAACAGTCTTTTACAAACTGTAAACCCAGAGGGGTATATGGTAAAGAGTGAAATTGACCAAAAATCCTTGGAGGCTATGGTGAATACGGTTATGACGACTCCTCCATACTATACTCAAAAAGCCCTGGCTGCCATCCGTAGAAAAATGTCCAATGATATCCCCTTGGATGATACCGACAAAAAAATTCTTTATTATCTCTCTATTGGAACCAAAACCAAGGATATGATGGAACATGTCTCCCTGTCCCTGCCGGGAATAGAAAATCGGAAACGACATTTAAAAACTATTTTTGGGATTGAAAAACAAAATGATCATGCTTTGATCACAGAAGCGAGGAATCGAGGTTTTATATAAATCATGCTTTACTTTTATAATTTTCGTGCTATTAAACTTTCATAATAACATCATTTATCTTACTTAATCCAAAAATCATATAAAAACCTTAGAAAAACTATGGTTTTTATATAGTCCGTAATTGCGTTTTAACGCTATGTTTGTTTAAGAGCCTTTCAACTAATCAAGGAACAGATGTCGATGCGTAAGGATAGTTATATAAATAAGCTCAGTTTTGGATGTGAAAACAAGACCAAAATCAATGGGCTGGAGACCTTTATAAAAAGTTTGGAGAAAGACTTCTTTTCTGAAGTCAATATAAGTAATTGTTCCACTGATAATACTGACGCTAATCTTGTGATCGAGATTGAGTGTAAATTTGACCTCAATGAGACCCTATATCATTTAAAAAAAGGCGTTTGGGGCAACATTCATAAAAATCATTCGAGCACACAAATAAAATCTTCTTTTTCAAAAGCGCTGTCCAATTTAAAACAACAAAATAGCTTGCGTTTGGATATTGAAGAAATTTCCATTTTCCTGAATGATACTTCAATCATTATCCATAAAATATATGAACAGAGTATTGCTGAACAATTGGAAAACATATTAATTGAAATCGCCAACAATTACCCTTGTTTCTCCAAGGGTTTATCCGAGGACCCGTTTGAAATTTACGTTCCGGTCTTTCAAGAGGAATTGTTGCAAAATAACACCACGATATCTAATATGCATACCATTACCAACAATGCGAACGATTACTTTTGTTTCTGGGGACTCTATTTTGACTCAGAAGAAGAGGCGGTAATTTATCACCTTCAGGATAAAACTATTGTTACTGGTGATTTGTTTATGCTTAACCAGTAACCCCTAAAAATGGAAAACCAAGAATGTTTTCATTTGGTTTTCCACTTAAGACAACCTAGGATTTAAGCATTAAACAATGCTTTACCATTCATTAAGGCGTTAACTTTCATTTTCACACTTTCCAAAACGGCATCATTTTCCCTATTCGTTAAAACTTCATCGATAAAATCAACTATAGTTGACATATCCTCCTCCAAAAGTCCCCTAGTGGTTATAGCCGAAGTTCCAAAACGAATTCCTGAAGTTACAAAGGGAGACTTATCATCAAATGGAACCATATTTTTGTTTGCTGTAATATCTGCTTTGACTAGTGCTTTTTCAGCATCTTTTCCATTTATATTTTTATTACGTAAATCAATCAACATCATATGATTGTCCGTCCCTCCAGAAATTAATTTATAACCTCTTTTTACAAATGCTTCAGCCATTGCAGCAGCATTTTTCTTTGACCTGCAACATATAGTGCAAAAATTCATCGGATAAGGCTTCCCCAAAAGCAATGGCTTTTGCAGCTATAATGTGTTCTAAAGGTCCTCCTTGATTTCCTGGAAAAACTGCTAAGTCCAATAAGCCTGACATTTTTCTAAGATTTCCATTTTTAAGGCGAATTCCAAAGTGATTTTCAAAATCTTCTCCCATAAGGATCAACCCACCACGTGGACCTCTTAATGTTTTGTGTGTAGTAGTCGTAACAATATGGCAATGAGGTATTGGGTCGTTAAGAATTCCTTTGGCGATAAGTCCAGCAGGATGTGCGATGTCAGCCAACAAAATAGCATCAACGCTATCGGCTATTTCCCTAAATCGTTTAAAGTCCATATCCCTAGAATAGGCCGATGCACCAGCTATAATCATTTTTGGCCTTTCTTTGGTGGCTATTTCCTGTATCTTATCGTAATTTATAATTCCAGTCTCCTCATCAACACCATAAAAAACAGGATTATATAATCTTCCAGAAAAATTTACCGGGGATCCATGCGTCAAATGCCCACCATGTGACAAGTCAAATCCCAATATGGTATCACCTGGCTTTAAACAAGCGTGATAAACCGCCGAATTGGCCTGAGACCCAGAATGTGGCTGTACGTTGGCATATACCGCTCCAAACAGCTCCTTAGCCCTATCAATGGCTATTTGCTCTACCTGGTCAACAACCTCGCAACCACCATAGTAGCGTTTTCCCGGATATCCCTCAGCATACTTGTTCGTAAGTACAGAACCTGCAGCCTCCATAACTTGAGAACTTACAAAATTTTCTGATGCTATTAGTTCTATACCGTTGATCTGCCGTTCTTTTTCGGCCGCTATCAATTCAAATATTTGGTTATCGCGTTGCATAATAAAAAGATTCTGTTAAATGAGACGTAAAAATACAAATTGCCAATCGTTAATTATAAGAAAATAATATATTTGATAAGGAATTTATCAAACACTGATTAACAATTGTATTATGCCTATAAAAACGAACGATCCAGCAAAAAAATCTTGGCTTTCTGTACCCACAAATTCTGATTTTCCAATACAGAATATTCCTTTTGGTGTATTTTTAACCCGGGATGACATCATTACCATAGGAACCAGAATTGGAGATTATGCGATAGATTTGGGAGCCCTTCACCAATTGGGTTATTTCAAAGATATTCCTCTTACAGATGATATTTTTCTACAAGACACCTTGAATGACTTTATTTCCGATGGAAAGAAAACATGGCGATTGGTGCGAAACCGCATCGGTGAAATATTTGATATCAATAATCCAGAATTAAAATCTAACGAGGATCACAAAGAAACGATACTCTTTACATTGGATGAAATAGAAATGCAGTTGCCCGTGCATATTGGTGATTATACTGACTTCTATTCTAGCAAAGAACATGCTACCAATGTTGGAACAATGTTCCGGGATCCTGAAAATGCCCTAATGCCAAACTGGTTGCATATTCCAGTGGGGTACCATGGGAGAAGCTCTTCAATAGTGCCCAGTGGTACACCTGTGCACCGACCTGTGGGTCAGACATTTCCAGCTGGGGCAAACCAACCCTTATTTGGTCCTTCAAAACTGATAGATTTTGAATTGGAAACAGCATTTATCACTACAGATGCCAATGTTTTCGGCGAACCTATATCAGTGGATGAGGCAGAAGATTACATTTTTGGAATGGTTTTATTAAATGATTGGAGCGCCAGAGATATTCAAAAATGGGAATACGTTCCATTAGGGCCATTTTTGGCTAAGAATTTTGCATCTTCAATATCAGCTTGGATAGTAACGTTAGATGCGTTGAAGCCGTTTAGGACGGAGAGTCCCGAACAACACCCAAAACCTCTACCCTATTTACAACAAAAGGGTAAAAAAAG
>CAXMOE010000199.1:0-4279 GCA_964194835.1 uncultured Flavobacteriaceae bacterium
TCTCACGGTGCAAAATAATTCCTTTTTGGACCTTGTTTGGAAAATGCTTGTATTTGTTTCCCCTAATACTATCTGCAATGAAATTTCCGATAGTAATCTCATCATCGCCAAAAGACAGGTATATGTGTGCTAAAAAGTTCATTGATGCATTCAAAACATAATGAGGCCGAATTTACAAATTAGGACAATAAGATTAGGCGACTTACATGTATATTTGCAAAAACTTTTTAATAGCCCATGACACTGATCAAATCAATTTCTGGAATAAGAGGAACCATTGGCGGACAGCCAAACAATAATTTAACGCCACTGGATGCCGTGAAATTTGCCGCTGCCTATGGGATGTGGTTAAAAGAATATTCAAAAAAGGACAAGCTAAGTGTAGTTATTGGAAGAGATGCCCGGATATCTGGCGAAATGATCCAAAATTTGGTGGCTTACAGCTTAATAGGCCTTGGAATTGATGTTATTGATTTGGGGCTTTCCACGACTCCTACTGTTGAGATTGCAGTACCTCTCGAGAAGGCAGACGGAGGAATTATCCTAACCGCAAGCCATAATCCAAAACAATGGAATGCATTAAAATTGTTAAACGAAAAAGGAGAATTTTTGGATGCTGCACAAGGGAGCATGATTCTGGAAATTGCCGAAAAAGAAGAATTTATATTTTCTGAGGTAGATGATTTGGGAAAAACAACTCCTAATTATGCCTATATAGACATCCATATAGATGAAGTATTGAATTTATCTTTGGTAGATGCAGCCGTTATTAAAGCTGCCGGCTTTAAGGTGGTGGTTGACGGAGTCAACTCAACAGGAGGTATTGCGATACCAAAACTTTTGGAATCTCTTGGAGTAGAGGTCGTGAAGTTGTATTGTGAACCAAATGGACATTTCCCACATAATCCTGAACCTTTAAAAGAGCATTTGGGTGATATCTGTGATTTAGTGGTAAAGGAACAAGCGGATTTCGGAATTGTAGTAGATCCCGATGTTGATCGTTTGGCATTTATTGGTAACGATGGAGAAATGTTTGGGGAAGAATATACTTTGGTCGCGTGTGCTGATTATGTTTTGGGGAAAACAAAAGGAAATACAGTTTCCAATTTATCTTCATCCAGGGCTCTTCGCGATATCACGGAGAAACATGGAGGCTCTTATGAGGCTGCTGCCGTTGGCGAGGTTAATGTGGTCGCTAAAATGAAGGCCAACAATGCTATAATAGGAGGTGAGGGCAATGGCGGGATCATTTATCCAGAAAGTCATTATGGTAGGGATTCTCTTGTGGGAACAGCCCTTTTCCTGATGCTGATGGCAGAGCGTGGAGGCACGGTGAAGGAGTTGCGTGACAGTTACCCAAGCTATTATATGAGCAAGAAGAAAATTCAACTAACCCCGGAGTTGGATGTTGATGCACTGTTAGACGCTATGGAAGATAAGTATAAAAACGAGGAAGTGAGCACAATTGATGGGGTGAAAATAGATTTCCCGGAAAATTGGGTACATCTTCGAAAGTCCAATACCGAGCCGATTATTCGAATTTATACAGAAGCCAAAAGTCAGACGGATGCTGATGGATTGGCAGATCGAATTATAAAGGAAATAAAGGAAATTGCAGGCTTGTCCTAAAGAAACTTAAGTGAAAGGTTCTTATTGGTTGAACATTTTGGCTTCAGGCATTATTGAAATTCTTTCGGAACTTTATTTCTATGTTTCCATCTCCTATGGGTCCATAGGTAGTATTGAGGTGCCTCCCGGATTTGCTTTTCGGTTTCCCTTAAGAAGCAATCTGTAATTTCATTTTTCTCAGTGTTTTTGCCCGACAATGTTATGGGGATGAATTCTGCTTCATAAAAACCGCGTTTTACCTTCGACACCTTGAGAAATACCACGGCAACATCGAGTTTTCTGGCAAGGGTTTCCGCCCCATTGTGTATGGGAACTTTGACCCCCATAAATTCACTCCAATATTGTGCCTTCTTTACTTGGGGCGACTGATCACTTACCATTCCATATACACCGGTTACCTTATTTAATTCGTTCCGCATAAGTGTTTTTACGGTTTCTTGTTGGGTAATGGGAATGGTTTTCCATCTGGACCTAATTTTTTTGGTTAAATCATTAAAATAACGATTACCAACTTTTTGGTAGACCGCGTAACCTTCCGCGTTTACATAATTATTAATACTCACGTTCCATTCCCAGTTGGCATAATGTGAACACACAATAAGAACACTCTTTTTCTTAATGGTCTCTTCTAAGACCTCAAGATTGGTTATATGGTACCTTTTTTTTACTTCTTCTTTCGATAGGTTCAATGTTTTTATCATTTCTAAAAACATATCGCACATATGCTTATAGAAACTAAGTCGAATATGTTTCAATTCTTTTTCACTTTTAGCAGGAAAGACCAATTCAAGATTTTCATAGACCACTTTTTTCCGATAACCAACAACATGGTATGCAATAAAAAAAGCAACATCAGAAAATATATAGAGAAGCCTAAATGGGAGTATGGAAATAAGCCACAATATCGGGTAGGTCAGAATAAAAACAAGTAGCTGCATGCAATTAAAAATATTGGCTAATATAGCTATATTTGGACATACAATTAATTGCTCATTCCATGAATAACATTCATTTTGTAACCATTGCCATAATTGCGGTCAATGTTTTAGTTTCCATTAAGGGTTTTAGTGACCAATCATTTTTCGAACGCTTCAAATTTCGTATTGGGGCTATCCAGTCAGGGCAAAAGGATCGTATGTTTACCTCTGGATTTCTACATGTGGACATCACCCATCTTTTTTTCAATATGTTTACCCTTTATTTTTTTGCAGATGTTGTTATTTACTGGTTTAGCCCTGTTGAGTTTGTTATTATATATGTGATCAGTTTGATTGCGGGGAGTTTGTTGGCTCTTTCTTTTCATAAAAAGGAACCCTATTATAGTGCTGTGGGTGCCAGTGGTGCCGTTACGGGAATTTTGTATGCTGCGATACTGTTGCAACCAGATATGAAATTGGGCATCATGTTTATTCCAATTCCTGTTCCAGCCTATATTTTGGGAATTGGATATTTGCTGTATTCCATTTATGGAATGAAAAGTCGCTTGGGCAATATTGGGCATACCGCCCATTTTGGGGGCGCTATTGGGGGTTACGCCATCACCTTACTTTTAAAGCCCGATCTGCTTTTATCCGATACCCTTATGGTGATTCTTTTAGCCATTCCCATCGTTATTCTATTTGTAATGGAAAAAATGGGAAAAATATAAGTTCCATTTTATATCTATAACAATTCTTTTTATAGGGATTTTATTACATAAATATATGTAATTACTTACTTAATTTGAGATTGGTTAATAAAGCTATTGTCCCAAATACTTAATACAATTATATACCGTTATCTGCGTACCAAATTGTAAATAATTACCTACTTACTATGAATAAAGTTTCCCTACTTTGTATCGCTACTATTGGACTAATAGTATCCTGTAGCGACGAAACAACTGTTTTTAACGACCCCCAAGAAGATATTAGAGTTGAAACTAGTCAACAGGTACTGGACAACAGTGTTGTGTATGACAATTCCGGTGTTCTTGATATCAGCGAGGAGAATACGATTACCGGTAAATTTTCAAAAGCCCCGGAAGACGAGTTGGCAGGCGACTACCCCCTGACATTGGTAGCCCAGGTAAACCCTCCTTCATTTAGCGGAGGAGCCAATTTAACGGCTTCACATGTTCATGTAGAAGGGGATTATGCTTATGTGGCTTACAACACAGTAGATGAGGACTATGTTGGTGGCATTGATGCTATCAACATTAGTGACCCAAACAACCCGGTAGTTACTTCAAGAGTATATTATATTAATGCCGATATCAATTCTGTTAAATATGAAAACGGTTTTGTCTATGCTGTAGGCGGTGTCGATGCAGAAAAATCTGTAAGGGCAACGTCAAACTCATTTATAGCCAAGATTCCAATTAGCGGCGGTAAATTTAATATTAGTGCCATAAATTATGGCTTTCACCAAGGTTTTGTAAGCACGGATGTGGAAACAACCACGAATACTATCTTGGTTACCAGTGGTATGGATGGTTCACTTACGGTATATGACAAGAACAGTGTTGAAATAATTAATGAAATACCTTTTGCGGATCTGCGATCTGTGGCTTTAAAAGATGATTTGATTGCTGTATTGGATGGGAGCCAAGGGATAAGTCTCTTGGATCAAAATTTAAATGTAATCAGGGAAATTGGAATTAATACCGATT
>CAXMOE010000200.1:0-3927 GCA_964194835.1 uncultured Flavobacteriaceae bacterium
TATCAGCTGCTTCCTGAAACTGAACGGCAGAATGTACTGCTAAGCCTGAATTATCGATAATATCCTTTGCAAGCTCTGCATTGGTACCCTCTAATCGAACAATTAAAGGAACTTTTATTGCGTCACCCATATTTTTACAGGCATCCACAATACCCTGTGCTACGCGATCACATCTAACAATTCCTCCAAATATATTTACAAGAATAGCCTTTACATTGGTATCCTTCAGAATAATCCTAAATGCTTCCTCTACCCTTTTCGCATCAGCAGTACCTCCTACATCCAAAAAGTTGGCTGGCTCACCACCTGCCATCTTAATTAAATCCATAGTGGCCATAGCCAATCCTGCGCCATTTACCATACACCCTACATTCCCATCCAAAGCCACGTAATTTAATCCTAGTTCTCGAGCTTCTACTTCGATAGGGTTTTCTTCACGTAAATCGCGCATTTCTGCATATTGCTTTCTTCTGTACAGCGCATTATCATCTATCGATACCTTGGCATCCACAGCCATAATTTTATCATCCGAGGTCTTAAGTACCGGGTTTATTTCAAACAGACTGGCATCGCTCTCTTCGTATGCACGATACAAAGCAGTAACAAACCGGGTCATTTCTTTGAAAGCAATTCCGGACAATCCTAAATTAAAAGCTATTTTTCTTGCTTGGAAGGGCAATAATCCCGTTGCTGGTTTAATTTCCTCTGTATAAATTAGATGCGGTGTCTTGTCTGCTACTTCCTCAATATCCATTCCACCTTCCGTGGAATACATAATCATATTCCTTCCTGTACCCCTATTCAATAATACGGACATATAAAATTCACTTGTTTCACTATCACCAGGATAGTACACATCTTCCGTTACCAATACTTTATGCACCTTTTTCCCTTCGGCAGAAGTTTGTGGGGTAATTAAGTTCATTCCAATAATACTTCCAGCAATTTCTTTAACCTCCTTTAAACTCTTGGCCAGTTTCACTCCGCCACCCTTGCCACGTCCACCGGCATGTATTTGTGCTTTAATTACATGCCACCCCGTTCCGGTTTCCTGAGTAAGTTGTTTGGCCGCCTCAACCGCTTCCTTAGCATTATTGGCAACTGTACCGCGCTGAATACGTACCCCAAAACTTGCTAAAATTTCCTTTCCTTGATATTCGTGAAGATTCATATGTATAAGGTGTCTTTTTGTTCCTTAGCAAAAATAGCAAACCAAAGGGATTTACCCTAATGAAACGAAAGCGAAATATTTTTAGACAATAGTCGTAAAAGAGCAATGCCCAATTTATTGCAGCATTATTGGCATACCCTGTCCAAAATTTATCCAATCCAGATAATTGACAATAGGCAGCTTTTGCATTAAATCTTAAAATCCTCGAAATCGAGTGGGTCAAAGTTTCTGAAATGGCCGTTCATTTCTATAATTTCTTTGGTACGGTTTACCTCTTTTAAAACGGCGATGGTAGCCAATAAATGAGCCCTTATGAACAATAAGCGATCGCTTTCGCGTGTAATTTGCAAGATTTCATATTCCTGCCCATTCGATAATCCAATTTTATGGGTCATGGCATAACTGCCAAACGACTCCAAAGGCGGTTTTTAAAATGTTACCCCAATTAAACAATATAATTCCCCAATCTGATCTAGTACTTTTTCTTTTTGAGCTTGAACACTATCCTCAATATTCTCCAAAAATTCGACAACTCCACCTGCATACAACTTCCCTTCCATTGGGTTTTCAAATGTCAACACCTTGAATACACGATTTGCCTTACAGATTACATCCATTTCACCAGTACTATAGGTATGTGCCACCTCCTTTAATTTCATTTCCGTGCCATATGCAATGCTATCGTTGATATATGCTGGGATTCCAAAAGTATGTGCATCCACCTTGCAATCATTGATCAATTGTTTGTAGCGATCCTCAAAAATATGCAAAGGAATCTCTTCTCCTGGAAAGAATACAGACGACAAAGGGAAAAGCGGAATCTTCATTGTCAAATTTTATATTAAAATTACTATACAGAATCCAAAGGGCAAACTTCCAACCTGAAGCAATTTGTTGTATTTATAACATTTTGTTGTATTTTACAATAATGTTTATGGTTTTCTTGTCCAAAACATTGAAGTAACATAGATTTGTCTAAAATACCATGAACATGAAACATGACGATTTATTGAAAATCGCACAAACGTACGGGGATCCGGTTTATGTTTACGATTCAGAAAAAATAATAGCTCAGTTTAAAAGATTGACCAATGCTTTTAAAGGCGTTAAGCATTTGAAATTGAACTATGCTGCAAAGGCCTTGTCAAATATCACCATTCTAAGATTAATGAATAGTTTGGGTAGTGGACTGGATACTGTTTCCATACAGGAAGTGAAATTGGGTTTGATCGCCGGTTTCCAACCGGAGTCGATTATTTTTACCCCTAATGGGGTTTCCCTTGAAGAGATTGAGGAGGCCGCTTCCCTTGGGGTAAGCATCAATATAGACAATCTTTCGATCTTAGAACAGTTTGGGAGCAAACATCCTGATATACCAGTTTGCATACGCATAAATCCACACGTAATGGCTGGAGGCAATTCCAATATCTCAGTTGGGCATATTGATTCCAAATTTGGTATTAGCATCCATCAAATTCCACACTTATTGCGCATTGTGGAATTGACCCAAATGAACATCAATGGTATTCATATGCACACAGGTAGTGATATTTTGGATATTGATGTATTCCTATATGCCTCCGAGATTCTATTTGAAACCGCTAAAAACTTCAAGGATCTAGAATTTATCGATTTTGGAAGTGGTTTTAAAGTGCCTTATAAAGAGGGAGATATTGAGACCAATGTGGAAGAACTTGGAAAAAAATTGAGCAGTCGTTTTAATTCGTTTTGCAAGGAATATGGCAAAGAACTAACCCTGGCCTTTGAACCTGGCAAGTTTTTGGTAAGTGAAGCAGGATGCTTTTTGGCCAAGGTCAACGTAGTAAAACAAACCACATCCACGGTTTTTGCCAGTGTGGATTCTGGGTTCAATCATTTAATTAGGCCTATGCTATATGGGGCATCACATAAAATTATCAATATATCCAATCCGAAGGGCAGGGAACGTTACTATTCGATTGTCGGATATATTTGTGAAACGGACACCTTTGCCAGCAACCGTAGAATCAATGAAATTTCAGAAGACGATATCCTGTGTTTCAATAATGCCGGGGCCTATTGTTTTACTATGGCCAGCAACTATAATTCCAGGTTTAGACCTCCCGAAGTATTGTGGCACCAGGGTAAGTCAATATTGATTCGGGAGCGTGAAACCTTCGATGATTTGATTAAAAATCAAATTGATGTTGAGGATCTGTTTGCTCCGGAAAAAAAGAAAGAAGCGGTTGAGTAAATTATCTATTAAAACATACATCTTTCAACTATTATTAGGAGAGAATAGAATCAATTTTAGGGTAAGAAAACTACACTATATTTAGTTATTCATTCCCGAACATTCTCTTCAAACTTCTCTATAGATTTTCCAAAAAAAGAATCGCTTAAAAATAAAGACGGTAAATAAGCGTTAGTTTTGGTATAATAGTTGGACTAAAATCCCAAAACAAATACGATGAAAACGATTATATCATCTGTTTCAAAATATGTGCTCTTTCTTATGGTTGGTCTTCTGGGCTTTAACAGCAGTGCCCAGGAAGTAGATTGGCTATCATGGGACGAGGCTGCAAAATTAGCCGAGACAGCTAAAAATCCAAAGAAAATATTTATTGACGTATACACCGATTGGTGTGGTTGGTGCAAGAAAATGGACAGGACGACCTTTAGTAACGCGCGGGTCGCCAGGATCCTGAACGAGGAGTACTACCCGGTCAAGTTCAATGGCGAGTTCAAGGAGGCCGTTGTCTTCAGGGATCAGGAGT
>CAXMOE010000200.1:3937-4218 GCA_964194835.1 uncultured Flavobacteriaceae bacterium
AAAACTCGATGGTGAAGGTAAAGATCCCATTGCTTTCAAAGGAAAGACCTATAAATATGTTCCATCCGGTCGTAAAGGGTATCATGAGTTTGCCGCTAGTTTAATGCAAGGTCGCCTGAGCTACCCCACGACTATATTCTTGGATGAGCAGATGAATATGCTTTCGCCAGTACCCGGCTATCAAAAACCTGGACCATTCTTGAATATTGCCAAATATTTTGGGGACAATATCTACAAAGAGAAAGATTGGAAAACGTATAGTGGACAGGCAAAATAATTCT
>CAXMOE010000201.1:0-4150 GCA_964194835.1 uncultured Flavobacteriaceae bacterium
CAAGGACGTAGCCCTGGAACTGCTCGAATCTTTTTCCTTCTTTACCAATTTGTATTGATGTTCAAAGAAGTACCTCTTGCCCAAAACTTTGTTGTTCGCGTCACTAAAGGCAACATCCAATCTAGATCTATCGGTAAATTCCGGGTCACCAGATTCAAATTGCAGATCTTTGGCAATTATCCCTCCGTTTTCCTCGGTTAAAATATCCTGTGCAGCAATATGCGCCCTAATTCTGTAACGATTGTTCTTTGACACATAATTAGCTGTTGTCCTAAAATTGCCAGACTCCGCCTCATTCGATTGATATTTGCCAAGTGATCGAAAGCCCTTGTAGGCAATTGAAAAGTTCATCCGCTCCGAAGTATTGAACGTGAGCATTGCATCCAATAATTGGCCCTGATCAAAAGTAGTCTTGAACATTAGGTCGGTCAAAGGAGTAGGGACATTATAATAATCTATGTCCTCCACTTCCATATAGTTAAAATGCTTGGCACTGGCCCCTAAAGAGGGGTACAAGGGTTCGCTTTCAAAACTTACACCTAATCTATTATAGGGTTGTCCTACGTTAGCAAATGGCATTAACTCAAAATCGTCCTTTCTTAAGTAATTGTACTTATATTCTTTTTCAATGGTCAATGTGGTGTCCAAAAAAGTGGTATCCCTTGCAAAGGAAATAATTTTGTAATCTTTTATATTTATCGGTTCGGGTTCCTGTTGTTTTTTATTGTCGGAAAGCTTGTTTTTAATTTTTTTTACCCTCAATGAGGTATCCAATTCCTTAGCCTTTGGTATGGTATCTTCTTGGGAAAAAAGGGAATGGCTTAAAAAAATTAAAAGCACTGGTAGCAAATATCTCATTATCTAATCTTACGCTGACAAAGTTAATTTTTTTGTCCTTAATGAAATGTGAAAGTTTCGATTCTATCAAAATTTTGTTGTAAAGTACTCCAAAATCGGTCTTTTATATTCCAATATATTATGAAACAGGATAAAAGATATTTTATATTTGTGATAATTCGAATCGGTTGTAAACTTCCAAAATTAATTTGTATTGCTTATACAGTTTCTTACAACATCAGATGAAGCAGGGACAGACGAAGCTGGAAGAGGTTGTCTTGCAGGACCTGTAACCGCAGCTGCCATTATTTTACAGCCCAATTTTAAAAACGAAATATTAAACGACTCCAAAATACTTTCAGAAGTCAAAAGAAATTTATTGAAGCCTATTGTAGAAAATAGTGCGGTTAGCTATGGAGTGGCCCATGTGTATCCCGATGAAATTGATAGGATCAATATTCTAAATGCTTCATTCTTGGCAATGCACATAGCTCTTGGTCAACTGACCAAAACTCCAAAATTTATCATTGTGGATGGCAATAGATTTAAACCTTATAAGGATGTCCCCCACCAATGTATTATTAAAGGAGATGGAAAATATATGAGTATCGCTGCTGCTTCGGTCCTTGCAAAAACCTATCGGGATGCCTATATGGAAAAGATCCACCTAGAGTATCCGATGTACAATTGGAAAAAAAACAAGGGATATCCCACTAAAGAACATAGGGCAGCTATCATGAAATACGGTATCACCAAGTATCACAGAAAAAGTTTTAGACAATTACCAGAACAGTTAAAACTTCATGTTTAAAAATCTTAAATTTGCGATAAAGTACTATAAATGAAACTGAGGGTCTTATTTCTATTTCTTACGCTACTTGTTGGTTGCACCACAGAAAAAAACTCATCTCAACCATTATTGGAATACATTCCTCAAAACGCATCGGTCCTAATTAAAATAAATGACCTCTCTGCCTTTAAAAGTGAACTAAAAAACAACGATTTCCTTTCAAAATCACAGACTTCTTCTGTCTATTCCGATGTATTGGATAAAATTAAGATTTTAGATATTCTGCGACCCACATCGGAAAGTTTATTGGCGTTTTCCGAATTGGGAAAGGAAAATTTTGAATTCACTTACATAACGCTTGATGCTCCAGGATTTATTGATTTACAAAATCCCTTGGAGAAACCCGTGGAAACGATCAACTATCAAAACAAAAGCATATATAAATATGTTGTTGACGGGGCCACGCTTTACAGTATAAAATTGGACAACAAAATTATTGTTAGTTAGTCTCAAC
The DNA here is from genome assembly GCA_964194835.1 of uncultured Flavobacteriaceae bacterium. Classification (GTDB taxonomy): domain Bacteria; phylum Bacteroidota; class Bacteroidia; order Flavobacteriales; family Flavobacteriaceae; genus CAXMOE01. The sequence continues at coordinate 2,142 of CAXMOE010000201.1, forward strand.
TAGTGTTGGAGAACCTGATTCGAAAAACAGGCGATACTAAAATTCCAATGACACTCAATAGATTGTACAAAATTGCCAATCCAGACCGATCTGCTTCAATTTTTATAAATGCCAAAAACAGCAATCCCATTATCTCTTCACTATTAAAGGAAAATTCCACGATTTCGGTATCCAACTTTTCTGACTGGATATCCTTGGATCTTAACATGGGACAAGAATACATACATTTTAATGGGATAAGTATTGCCAAAGATTCTTTGAAAAATTATGTCAATTTATTCCAAGATACGAATCCCCTGGCCAATACAACCCCCATGTTTGCTCCTATAAATGCCGATGCCATTTTATCATACACCTTTGACGATTATGAGGTGTTTGCCAAAAACCAGCAGAAGTATTTGGATAGGTCTACGGTCATTGATACCATTTTTAATACAGTAGAAGAAGTTGGCACGGTATATTTAAATGCGCGAAAAGCAATCATACTTAATACGTTTGGTTCGGAAAACCTGTCTCGTTATTTGGATGGTTTAAAAAAGAACTCCTTTGATTATCAGGGAAATGAGATCGTAGCCCTAAACTCCACCGATTTTTTGAACAAATTCTTCAATCCAATTGTGGTAGATTTTGATGCAAACTATTACACCATCTTAGAAAATGCCTTTATTTTCTCAGCAGATCGAGAAACTTTGCAGACCATTGTAAGCAACTTTAAAAATGGATCCACTTTTGACAAGACTTCGGTTTTTAAGACAGCCAAAGAAGTCCTGGCCGATGAATCTACCCTATTGTACGTTTCTAATTCCAATGGGATAGGACATCTTTTAGACCAAGATTTTTCGGCAAGAACCAACAAAGATTTTAAAGATTCAAAAACTTCCAAATATACCTACGCCGCCCAATTGGTCGCTGATGATGACTTTTATCATACCAATGTGGTCATTAAAAAAATCGAAAAAGAAATTAAGAACAATACCACCTCTCCATTATTCACAATTCAATTAGATAGCGATATTGCCACTAATCCGCAATTTGTAACCAACCATAGAACCCGTAAAAAAGAAATTGTGGTTCAAGATCAGGATAACAATCTTTACCTAATATCCACAAAGGGAAAAGTACTATGGAAAAAACAATTGGAGGGAAGGATACAAGGAAAAATTGAACAGGTAGACCTGTACAAAAATAAGCGTCTTCAGTTGGCCTTTACCACAGACAATCAATTTATAATATTGGACAGAAATGGAAAAGAGGTTCCTCCTTTTAATAAATCCTTTGAGGGCGGAAACTTAAATCCCTTGGCTGTTTTTGATTATGCGAACAATAAGAATTATCGATTTGTGGTGACCCAGGGAAATAAAGTGAGGATGTACAACAGTAAGGGACAAATTGTAGACGGATTTAAATACACTTCTGCCGGTAGTGCAATTATTAAGGTTCCAAAACACTTTAGAATCGGCAGCAAAGACTATTTGGTATTTGTAGAAGAACTTGGGAAAATAAACATTTTAAACAGAGTTGGGCAAACCAGAATTAAGGTTTCGGATAAAATTACATTTTCTGATAATAGCGTATATCTTTATAAGAACAAGTTCTCGGTCACCGATGAATCGGGAACGTTATTTCAAATCGATGAAAAGGGAAAACTAACCAAGACCAACTTTAATCTGAACAAAGACCATGGTATTGATGCCACAAGTAAAACCTTGGCCATAATGAACGACAATGTGCTAAGAATAAAAGGAAAGAAAGTGGAGTTAGATCTTGGTGTCTATACAAAACCAAAAATATTTTATCTGTTTGATAAAATATATGTGAATGTCACCGATATACAAAATCAAAAAGTTTATTTATTCGATAGTAACGCCAAAGCTGTTCAGAACTTCCCAGTTTTCGGAAATTCATTGATTGACCTAAATGACATGGACAATGACAGAAAACTGGAACTTGTTGCAAAAGATTTGGACAACTCCCTAATTGTCTATAAAATAAACTAGCAGCCTTACTGC
>CAXMOE010000202.1:0-4146 GCA_964194835.1 uncultured Flavobacteriaceae bacterium
GCATCACTTTCCAATAGCATTGCATACGCGACTGAAGCGGCTTACCGTTGTATTCAATATGAACGGATTGACCCGATTCTATCTTTCCCGTATCCCAGAGGTCGCCGGTATTATCAGCAAGTTGAGCTTCAGAACTTGCGACCAGCACCCGGTATGCAGTCTGTTTCTGTCCGCGTTCACCCGATGTAAGTTTCCAGCTCAAGCGGGGCGCAAGTATATCAATACCTATAGGATTTTTAAGATACTCGCATGTCAAATCAGAGACTTCAAATTGAGAGAATCCTTTATTGCAGGACAAAAATGCCAATGCAATTATGTTTATTAAAATAATAATGTTCTTCATGTGTATATTTATATTGTTTTTTTACCTCCTCAATCATTTCAATTTCGCAAACTACAACCAATGGAAGCTATGCCATTCCTACGGCTGCTCGTGCATTTTTTGGCATCGGCAAAAAGGTCAACCATTAAATCAAAAATTCCGTTTGCCTTTTTTAATTGACCTGTAAAATATGGGTCATATTTTATCATTCCTGTAATTTTTACAAGACCAACTACTTTGTTTAAATCCCCTATTTTAACTTTTAAGGATACGCCTAATTGTCCCTTAATTAATTTTGTGTTTAACTAAAAAAGAGGAGGATAACTACTCCTCCTCTTAAAACTAAAACTAACTTAACTATACAACATAAATATGATTAACTGTTTGTTGTATTCTTTTTATTATAGTTTTTGTCAAACTATAATTACTCCTTTTTCTAACATTAATCCCAAGATGGTGGGTGAATTCTTTCATCTTATTTGCATTTAATGATTGTGCTCTTTCATGAACTAATGGTCATAAAAAAAGGGTGGTGATTTTGTAAAAAATAACCACCCTTGATTAACTAACTTAACTCAAATAAATTAACTGAAACCCTTTTAACAAGCATTCCATGTACTAGTCAAGTACAATTTCCTTTTCCTAGTAACCCGGATTCTGACCTAGATCAGGATTTACAAGTCGCTCCCTTTCAGGGATGGGAAATAATATTTCAAATGCACCAAACTCATAATCTCCCCCTGAAAAACCGTAATCACCTCTTGGAGTCGTTGGGTTGGCTCTCTCCATGTCTGCGTGAGCATCTAATAATGCAATAAGTTCTGTTTCACTCAAAGTTCTTCTCAAATCAAACCATCTATGATTTTCAAAGGCCAATTCAATCCTTCTTTCATGCAGCAAGACAGTTCTGAATGCTTCTTTGGAAAGTCCACCTGTAGCAGGAAGTAACCCCGCTCTACTTCTAACTTCGTTAAGATAACCATAGGCTCCTGCAGGTCCAGATGCCTCGTTGATCGCCTCAGCAAGCATCAATAATACATCGGCATATCTATATATTGGCCAATTACTATCTGGACGACCTTCAATGGTATGGTCGTAACGGTATTTTTCTATAAAGGGAATCGCAACAAAGTCGTTCGTATTCATGTCGGTGTACCCTTCACTCAACGAAATATCCTTCCGTACATCACCATCTTCATAATCTCCAATGATATCCAACGTAGGAATATTCCATCCTCCTCCGCTTCTTCCAGGGAAACCAGTAACCTCTCCATTTGTAAACTTTGGATAAAAATTGTAAATGAACCCACTCTGCTCGCCTAGGTCATTTCCTCCTTGAAATTGTACTTCAAAAATAGATTCATTATGGTTTTTGTTATTTGGGTCAAAAACATCAGCATAGTTACCCAATAAACCGTAACCCAAAGCTGCAACTTGATCAAGTGCTGCCTTGGCTTTTCCATAATCTTTTCTTGTCAACCATAATTTACCAGCTAAGGTAAGTGCAGCGCCCTTGGTCACACGTCCTACATCCGATGCATCAATAGCATTGGGATGGGGTAACGAAGCTGTTGCAGCAGCAAGATCGCTTTCAATTTGAGCATACACTGTTTCAATTGGAGAACGTGCCAACTCAAATGCTTTTGAAGGGTCGGTCAAAGGTTCGGTTACCAGAACCACATCACCATAATATTGCGTTAAAAGAAAGTAATAATACGCTCTAAAAAATCGCAGTTCTCCTTCGAACCTAGTCTTTGCACCTGCCTCTATGTCTGCCCCTTCTAGTTTGGATAAGGTCAGGTTAATATTTCCCATGGCATTGTAGGTATCCCTGTAAAGGCCATATACGTTGCCCGTACTTGTATTATACTGCCAGTATTCAAAAGCCTCAATACCGGGCGCATTTCCCCTGTTCGATTGATCAAAATGAACGGTGGTGTTGTCAGTGATCATCTCGCTGTAAAGCCACTGGTTACCCGTGATGCCTTGCAGTTGTCCATAAACACCCATAACAGCTTGATGTACTTGCACTTCATTAGCATAAAAATTTCCTTCCCCAAGTTGATTAGGGTTTGGTTTGTCCAAAAAATCATCGCTACACGAAAACATGGAAAAAACCATCGATAAACTTATAAATATCTTGATTAAATTTTTCATTCTTTAGTTTTTTAAATATTAAAATTTGAATGTTGCTCCTAGCGTAATTGTACTTGGTAAAGGATATGGTGCATTATCTCTCCCAGGACTAATACCGCCGTTTGCATTCACCTGAGGGTTACCTACATAATCTGTAAAGAGGTATAGATTGTCTCCGTTAACAAAAACTCTGGCTCCGTCAAGAAACGAACTTTCCTTTACAGGAATTGTATACCCCACAGATACATTTCTCAACCAAACATGGCTTGCATCATGAACATACCAACTATTCGATTCGCGTTCCCATTTCCAATAATTACTGGTAGGTATAGTCGCATTAGGATCCCTGGTAGTATACCTAAACCTATCCTTTGCTCTGGTCTGAACATTAAACACCCCATCCAAATTCATAGTTGTGGCTTGTATTGCACTGATAATGTCATAGTCTTGTGCTCCGGTAAAAACCACATTAAAATCAAACGCTTTATAATCTAGCCCTGCATTAAATGCCCATATAAAATCTGGATGTGGATTACCTATTTCAACCCAGTCCTGTCTGTCATACGAAACCACACCATCTCCATTGGTGTCTTCATAAATAAACGACCCAGGTATAGCACCGTCTTGAGTCGGTGAAGCATCAATTTCTGCCTGAGAGCTGAACGTTCCAAGGTTTCTGAAGCCATGGAACATACCAATGGGTCTGCCTACTTTAGAAACACTGGCTCCACCATCATAAAAACTATTACGCGATCGTATTTCGTCATTATCACCATCTATTTCAAGTACTTTGTTTTTATTGAATGAAATATTGAAATTACTACGGAACTTTAAGTCTTCGGTAATATTCGTTTTATAATTCAACCCCAATTCAAAACCTGTATTCTCTACTTTACCAATGTTGGTAAAAGTACTCTCAAACCCAGTTACTACCGGTACATTCACAGCCAAAAGCATGTCCGTTGTGGTTTTTTTATAATATTCTGCTACCACTGTAAGGTGATTGTTGAACAACGTTGCATCGATACCATAATCAAATTGTTCTGACTTCTCCCAACCTAGGTTGGCATTGGATAGTGAACTTAGTATCTTTCCTGCTTGAAAACTTCCTCCAGTAATATAATTCGTTGTTCCAAGTGTAGATAAACTAGGGTAATTACCAATATCATTATTTCCCGTAGCACCAAAACTTGCACGTAATTTTAAGTCATTAATCCATGATCCATCTTGTAAAATAGCCTCCTCAGAGATTCTCCAACCTACGGATGCGGCAGGGAAATTACCCCATCTATTATCAGAACCAAATCTTGAACTTCCTTCTCTACGATACGTGGCAGACACTAAATATTTATTGTTATAAGCATAGTTGAACTGCGCAAAATAGGCTAAAAGACTCCAACTAGATTCAGCAGATGACACATTCGAAGTTTCTCCGTGTTGCAAAAATCGAATCTCATCATCAGGAAATTTCGATGCATTTCCAGCAATTGAATTAATAGCAGCCTCCTGTGAGCTATAACCCAATAAAGCGTTCACACTATGAACATCGTTAAATACCTTATTATAAGAAAGCAATTGATCTGCAGCCCAATTGAAAGATTCGAAATAATTCTCGTTTAGACTCGCATTATTTGGCGCTGGTCTATTCCATGAAAAGCCCGACAAAGTTGATGGTGTGAACCTATTAT
>CAXMOE010000203.1:0-4114 GCA_964194835.1 uncultured Flavobacteriaceae bacterium
AAATTAACATCATGAAAAAAATATTACTTTTTAGCGCGGTTATTGTTTTTTTAATTGCCTGTGGAGGGGTTAAAAAAACACAAGAAGCCATTAATACTGGTAATTATACCATTGCCATTAATAAGGCTCTAAAGAACTTATCAGAGAATAAAACAAAAAAAGGGCATCAACGGTACATCAGATTATTGGAAGATGCTTTTGGAAAACATACCGAAAGGGAACTCCAACATATTGCTTTTTTGCAGAAAGATGGTAATCCTGCAAATTATGAAGCTATCTACAAGGGTTATAGTGGTCTAAAAAACATTCAACAGCAAATAAAACCTTTAATGCCCTTAATGGTGTACGAAGAAAACAGGAACGCTCAATTTTCGTTCACTGAATATGATAATTTGATTATTAGATCCAAAAATCAACTTTCCGATTATTTGTACAGTAGTGCCACTGACCTTTTAACAAATGCTTCGAATAAGTATGATTTTAGAAAAGCCTATAATGACTTTAAATATTTGAACGAAATTAACCCGGGTTATGCGGATACCAAACAAAAAATGGAAGAAGCTTATACGAAGGGGTTGGATTATGTACAAGTAAGTATGGTCAATGAGACAGAGCAAATTATTCCGGGAAGATTAGAAGAGGAATTATTGAACTTCAATACCTATGGACTAAATGATTTATGGACAGAATACCATGCAACGCCAATGAATAATATAAAATATAATTACGCTATGCAGGTTGCGTTTCGTGATATTAATATTTCGCCGGAACAAATAAGTGAAAAGCAAATTAGTAAGGAAAAACAAATTTTGGACGGTTATAAATACGCGGTGGACAACGATGGGAATGAATTAAGAGATAGTCTAGGTAATAGCATCAAAATTGATAAGTTCAAAACCGTAAGATGTGACTTTTATCGATTTACCCAATACAAAGCTGCCCAAGTTGTTGGAAATGTAAGCTTTACAGATTTACAAACTCAACAAAAACTAAATTCTTACCCATTGTCCAGTGAATTTGTTTTTGAGCATGTTTATGCCAACTATAATGGGGATAAGAGAGCATTGGAAAATAACTTGGTTTCCCTTTTAAAATTAAGGGCTGTACCTTTTCCAAGCAATGAACAAATGGTCTATGATGCAGGTGAGGATCTAAAATCAACTTTAAAAAACATCATAGTACGACATAAATTTAATTAGGAAATAAAAACATCTAAAAATAACTTTTTTGATTCATTGGCGGCCTTTTGTAATTATTAGGCCGTCTTTATTTTACAACTCAAAAAGTAAGCTCTATTCTAGTTTTTAACCCCTTCTCTTCCACTTAAACGGAATCCTGAGACAAGTCTATTAAAACTATTTCTTGTTATAATTGATTTTATTTAAAGAGATCCCAGTTATACGAATTGGTTCAAATCCATTTCAGCTATGGCCCCATGTGAGGCATTGGCGACAGAAACTCCATTTTTAATCACCAATAATTGCGGTGATTGGTGCATGACCTGAAATTTATATCCAGTTTCGTTGGAAACCTCTCTATAACTGTGCAAATCCAAAAAATACAAATCAAATTGGTTTTCCGAAAACCCATAACCTGAAGTAAACATATTAAGTACCATCCTACTTATGCCACAAGTAGTTGAATGTTTATAGATCAATTGGGTCTTTGATGCAGATTTCTTGACAATTTTATCTAATTGCTCCACAGAGGTTAATTTAACCCATGGCAGTTCATTTTGTGTTTTTGAACCACTATTGTTTTTATTCCCAAAAAGGTTATTTAATAATCCCATTTAATAATTTTTGAAGTAAGTCGAAAAATCTATATTAGCTTGCAAACTGCCGATATGTCCTGTTTTTATTGGGTTTACACGACATTTTGTCTGCTCATTACAGTTGGTAAGATTATTGTCTTACACAGATCAAAAGTAAGCAATAACACTATAAAACTTAGTAGCCATGAACTTTAATAATTTCACTATAAAATCACAAGAAGCTGTACAGCATGCCCAACAGCTTGCCCAAGGCCTCGGGCATCAGCAGATTGAAAATGAGCATATTTTTAACGCCATATCAGAGATAGACGAGAATGTGCTACCCTTTCTCTTAAAAAAGTTGAATGTGAATCTAGGCATGCTCGATCAAATCCTAAAAAAGGAGCTGGAAAGTTTTCCCAAGGTCTCAGGGGGGGAGATCATGGTTTCTAGAGAAGCGGGGAAAACCTTAAACGAAGCCAGTATCATTGCTAGGAAAATGGATGATGAATACGTTTCCATTGAACACTTATTATTGGCCATTTTTAAATCTAAAAGTAAAATCGCCCAAATACTTAAGGACCAAGGAGTAAATGAAAAAGACCTTAAGGCGGCCATTTCTGAGTTGCGAAAAGGAGGCAAAGTTACTTCACAAAGCACCGAAGAGACCTATAATTCCCTTAACAAATACGCAAAAAATCTCAATGAGTTGGCCGATAGCGGTAAATTGGACCCGGTAATTGGTAGAGATGAGGAGATTCGTCGAATCTTACAGATATTGTCCAGAAGAACAAAAAACAACCCAATGTTGGTTGGCGAGCCAGGTGTCGGTAAAACGGCAATTGCGGAAGGTTTGGCACATAGAATCGTCCAAGGGGACATCCCTGAGAATTTAAAGGACAAAACGATATATTCCTTAGATATGGGCGCATTGATTGCTGGAGCAAAATACAAAGGCGAATTCGAAGAACGTTTAAAGGCAGTAATAAAGGAAGTTACCTCATCCGATGGAAACGTTGTGCTTTTTATTGATGAAATTCATACTCTGGTAGGAGCTGGTGGTGGTCAAGGCGCCATGGATGCCGCCAACATCTTAAAACCCGCCTTGGCAAGAGGTGAGCTACGTGCTATCGGTGCCACAACCTTGGACGAGTATCAAAAATACTTCGAAAAAGACAAAGCACTGGAGCGAAGGTTCCAAAAAGTAATGGTGAACGAACCCGATACGGAAAGTGCGATTTCCATTCTTAGAGGAATCAAAGAAAAATATGAGGCTCATCATAAAGTACGGATCAAAGATGAAGCAGTGATTGCCGCAGTTGAATTGTCACAGCGCTATATCACTAATAGATTTCTACCGGACAAGGCCATAGATTTAATAGACGAAGCCGCTTCCAAACTTCGGATGGAAATAAATTCTAAACCTGAGGAATTAGATGTCTTGGATAGAAAAATAATGCAATTGGAAATCGAAATTGAAGCTATTAAAAGGGAAAATGATACAACAAAATTGAGAGCTTTAAATGTTGATTTGGCCAACTTGAAGGAAGAACGTAATGAAATATTTGCCAAATGGGAAAGTGAAAAAACAGTGGTTGACGATATCCAAAAAACCAAATTGGATATAGAAAACTACAAATTGGAAGCTGAACGGGCAGAACGGAATGGCGACTATGGAAGAGTTGCCGAGTTGCGTTATGGCATGATCAAGGATGCTACGGAAAAATTGGAGTTGTTACAACTTGCATTGGAAGAACAACAAGAAGGCGATACGTTGATCAAAGAAGAAGTTACCAATGAGGATATTGCAGAAGTAGTTGCTAAATGGACCGGTATTCCTGTAACCAAAATGTTGCAAAGTGAACGTGATAAACTATTGAAATTGGAAGATATTTTACATCAAAGGGTCGTAGGGCAGGAAGAGGCCATACAGGCCGTTTCCGATGCCATTCGAAGAAGCAGAGCAGGTTTACAAGATGCGAATCGTCCTGTTGGTTCGTTCCTATTTCTGGGAACCACAGGGGTGGGAAAAACCGAATTGGCAAAGACATTGGCAGCATATTTGTTCGATGATGAAAGCGCCATGACCCGAATAGATATGAGTGAATACCAAGAGCGGCATGCTGTAAGTAGATTGGTGGGTGCACCTCCTGGATATGTAGGTTATGATGAAGGTGGACAATTGACCGAGGCGGTTAGACGTAAACCTTATTCTGTCGTGCTATTGGATGAAATTGAAAAGGCTCATCCAGATACTTTTAATGTTTTGTTACAGGTGTTGGACGAAGGTAGACTGACCGATAACAAAGGTCGTGTTGCTGACTTTAAAAACACCATCATCATTATGACCAGTAATATCGG
>CAXMOE010000204.1:0-4099 GCA_964194835.1 uncultured Flavobacteriaceae bacterium
CTCCGAGCCATTATTGAGACGTGCCATAAATGCTAGCCTACGAGTGGGCGGGGAAACTGAATTGGATATGCTTGTTTCCTTTGCAAACCGCAAATCAGTTCCAATTAAATTAAGAGCTGAGGCGATGGCCGCTTTGGGAACTTGGGCTAGTCCATCTGTACTTGATAGGGTAGATGGTCGTTACCGAGGGGAAATAACCCGTAATGCCAAGCCAGTCAATGATAAAGTACGGGCAAACTTGGATAAATTCCTTCAAGAAAACAATTCTGATGTATTGGTTGCGATTGCACAAATGCTTGGTAATTTGGAAATCACTGATTATAATGCCAAGCTAGATCGTATTATGGTTTCAAACAATGTACCCAAAGTGAGGTCGGCTATGTTGATTGCTCTGAGCAAACTGAAATATTCAAAAATTGAAACCATCATTAAACGTGGTATGGAAGATGAGAACCAAGATGTAAGAACTGCAGCTATGGGATTTATTGGCGAACTCGATATTTCCAAAGAAAATCTTCCGGCGATAATAAATCCGATATTTATAAATGGAAGTACTAGTGAACAACAGCAAGTGTTGGGTGTATTGGGGGAAATACCGTTGGAAAAAAGCAAAAACATATTGGATGATTTAATCGATAGGATGGCAGCAGGAAAACTTTCATCGAGCCTAACCTTGGATCTTATTGAGGCAGTTGATTCTACACACTCAGAAGCGTTGATCTCCAAGTTAAAACCCCTGAAAACAACTAGCAATACAAGAGATGCTTACAAGGAGACCTTATTTGGTGGCAATAGAAAAAACGGCTGGCGATATTTCACGGAAAACAGTACTGGTCAATGTGTAAGATGTCATGCTATTGGTGGTCAGGGAGGTACCGTAGGGCCTTCATTATCCAATATTGGTAATGTGTTAAGTAGAGAACAAATACTGCAAGCAATTATTGAACCCAGCAGTCGTTTGGCTCCAGGATTTGGATTGGTTTCGCTTACACTTGTTGATGGACAAAATGTAACAGGTACATTACTGGAGGAACGAAAGGAAGAACTGATTTTACAAACATCACAGGCAGAACCAATGGAAATTCCAATTTCAAGAATTGAAAAACGCTATAATATTCCATCAAGTATGCCACCTATGGGTACACTCATGTCAAAACGGGAAATCCGTGATATGATAGAGTTATTAGCCAATTTGAAAGAATTCAAGGAATAGGAGTATATTAGAGGGAAGCTATTCTTGAATTTGAATAATCAATTATTCGTTTGTAGCTATAACAGAAGCTATTTACCTTTCGCAAATTTTTTTAAACTGGCTTCAAGTTAGATGAGGGGCATAAGGTGAATTGTCCATTATTGATTTAATTACTGGTATTTGATGGCTGAATTTATAAAAATATTCCATGAAAATCCGAACCCTAAGGAAATCAAAAAAGTAGTAGATATACTGAGAAAAGGCGGATTGGTTATTTATCCAACAGACACTGTATATGGTCTTGGATGCGATATTACCAAAACCAGGGCACTTGAAAAAATCGCTCGCATCAAGGGTATTAAATTGGAAAAGGCGCAGTGGTCTTTTATCTGTGCAGATTTAAGCAACCTTTCTGATTATGTTAGACAGATAGATACGCCAACCTTTAAAATATTGAAAAGGGCCTTGCCCGGACCTTATACTTTTATTCTGCCAGGAAATAACAGCCTGCCCAAAGATTTTAAACGGAAAAAGACTGTGGGAATAAGAGTGCCGGATAACCCAATCTCAAAAGCTTTGGTCGAAGAATTGGGAAACCCTATTGTGTCTACTTCCATTAGGGATGAGGATGAATTGTTGGAATATACCACAGATCCAGAATTAATATATGAAAAATGGGAAAATCTTGTCGATGTGGTCATCGATGGAGGTTATGGTGACAATGTGGCCTCAACAATAATCGATTTGTCCGAAGGTGATCCCAGAGTGATTCGTGAAGGAAAGGGAAGTTTGGATATTTTTTAAATCCATTTAAAAATAAAAAGACCGCAACTAATTGGTTGCGGTCTTTTTTATAAAAATCTTCTTATGATTAATTGTTAATTGCCGGATCTTTCATACCCTCTTCAATCATACTATAGAACTGATCAAGTTTTGGAAGAACCACGATGCGTGTTCTTCTGTTTTTAGACTTTTCAGTTTGTGATACTGGAACAAATTCAGATCTACCAGCGGCAGTCATACGTTTGGGATCTACACCGTAATCATTCTGTAAAACACGTACCACGGCTGTTGCCCGTTTTGCACTTAAATCCCAGTTATCCAGCAATACTCCACTTCGGTAAGGTACATCATCCGTATGGCCTTCTACCATAAATTCAAAATCTGGTTTGTTGTTTACCACCTTGGCTACCTTGCCCAATACTTCTTTGGCACGGTTTGTAAGGTTATAACTACCACTACGGAACAATAATTTATCGGAGATGGATACAAAGACCACACCTTTTTCCACACTGATTGTGATATCCTCATCATCCAAGTTTCCAAGAACACCTTTTAAGCTCTGTACCAATGATAGGTTTACAGAATCTCTTCTGGTAATTGCATCTTGTAATTTTCTAATGGTTAGGTCTTTCTCTTGAAGGCTTTCCAATGATTTTTCCAAGTTCTCTGCTCCTTTTGTAGTAAGGGTAGTTAAATTACCCATATTATTGATCAACTCCTGATTGTTTGCTTTAAGAAAAGCATTTTGATCCTCCAACGTACCCAATCTGGCAGTTGCTGTAGCTTTTTCTTCCAAACAGCTATTCAACTTCACTGTGGCTGAGTTCAACAAATCCTGTGTTTCTTTCTGTTTTGATTCTAAATCAGCGTATTTTTTTTGTGACACACAAGAAGATAACAGTAATGTTACTCCTAAACAGCCTAAAATGATTTTTTTCATAATTATAATGCTTGAATTAATTGTTTGTTATTTAACTTCAAAATTAGATAAAAAGCAAAGCTCCTTGATTGCAAATTAGTTAATCTTTTACTAAAATGTTAAATTTCTTTATATGATGTACGAAGTGGGACCATACTATGGACTTTGCAGCATAGTATTTTATAATAAAATTGGCTTTTTCCCTTTTTTTGTACATCCCCAAGAAATGCCTGTAGAAACTGAGATGGGCTCGTATAATAGCCACGCAGTGGTTAAGTTTGAACTGAAAAATAAATCGCAATCCAGCCACTCCGTCCAGTATTAAGCGCATCAAAATAATGACAAATGCTTTTTTTCTTGGAAGATTCTTGGTGATGGAGTACAGTGAATTTCTAAAATTCAAATAGGTTTTTTTTGGGTTCATATTGCTCAAGGTAGAACCTCCCAGATGATATACATGGGAAGTTCCCACATAATACACCTTATGACCTTTATTTTTTGCCCGCCAGCATAGATCCACTTCTTCCTGGTGAGCGAAATAGTCCTCATCAAACCCGTTAAGGCTTTTAAAAACATCATTCCTTATAAACATACAGGCTCCAGTGGCCCAAAAAATTTCTTTTATGTCATCGTATTGCCCAGTATCTTTTTCCAGGGCCTGAAAAATTCGTCCTCTACAAAACGGATAACCCAATTGGTCTATAAATCCTCCTGCAGCTCCGGCATATTCGAAATAGTCCTTCTGTAAAAAATCCAAAATCTTAGGTTGAATAATGGCAATATCTGGATTTTCGTGAAATACTTGTAATATTGGTGTTAACCAATTTTCACTTACTTCCACATCCGAATTCAACAAACAATAAATATCTGCATCAATATGTAGCAGGGCATCATTATAGCCCTTTGCGAATCCGCCATTAGAAACGTTTTTAATAACTTTTATTGAGGGATAGTTTTTTTCCAAAAAAGCAACAGAACCATCCGATGAGGCATTATCTGCTACATAAATATCCGCTCCTTCTGAAAATTGGGTTACCGACGGCAAGTACTTTTCTAAAAGTAATTCCCCATTCCAGTTGAGTATGACAATTGCTATATTCAAAACGGTAGCAAATTAACGGCTAAATTCAGGAATATTTCTCAAAAAATTATATTTTTCTTGCTCGAAATCCATTTTACAATAGAAATGATCTATTCCGTTGGTC
>CAXMOE010000205.1:0-4040 GCA_964194835.1 uncultured Flavobacteriaceae bacterium
AAGAACTCATTTCGCTGATTTAGATCAGGCATAGTCGGGACAAACCATCCATCAAAGAACTGCTTATGATCTACTTTAGAAGCATATGGATCAAGGATAACGGTTTTCTTATGGTTGGTCCCTGTATATTCCGGCCATTGGTTTATCCAATCTTCAGAAGGCAAATCTTTCATCCACCAATGCTCCAAACCGCAATGGTTCGCAACCATATCCATAATTACCTTCATTTCTTGCTCTGCAGCATCTTCGCAAAGAGCTTTAAACATTTCGTTACTGCCATAGCGGGGATCTACTTTATAAAAATCGGTTATTGCATATCCGTGATAACTATTTTTGGGCATATTGTTTTCCAACATCGGATTGATCCAAATCGAGGTAAAGCCCAAATGCCTTCAATATCCCCTCCGTGCCGACCTCCTTTTTCTGATCGATTGGCCACATCCATTAATCCATCAATAGTATCATTATTTTTATTTCCATTTGAAAACCTATCCGGGGTTATCAAGTAAATGGCATCAGATGAATCGAAACCCTTAAGCTGCTTACTTCCTTTTTCCCGCTTTAATAAGGGATAATTATAGGTAAAGGATTTATTGTTTTTTTGGCTAAAAACAAGGCTTAGGTTCCCCGGTTCAGTCACACTTCCAATTTCTAACGTAAGAAAAAGGTAATTGTCGTTGGGCACTGTCTTGGACCCTATCAGTTTTACGCCAGGATAATCCTTAAGTGAAGCCTGATATAACCCAAGTTCTTCCCCATATACCAATAGTTCAACTTCATTGTTTACCATGTCCACCCACCAGTTTGGTGGCTCTATTCTGGAAATGTGTTGTTGTCCATAACCCGATACAAAACCGAAGAAAAAACATACGGTAATTAAGAGAGTAAGATGCTTCATAAAAGTTTGTTTTATAGAGAAAATGTATTTTTTGGGTACACCGTTACACTGATTGCTACGAGTTGGTAGTTTTATCCAATTTGGGAAGTAAGATAATGCTTTTCGATTCATTTTATAAAATGGTATAAATTTATATTGTGAATAAAGCAAATGATGCTTTTGAATAAGAAACCTACTTATGTTTTTTTATTGTTAGCAGCCAAATAAATTGATATCTTGGGGAACATGAAATTACTTCCATTTTTCTATTCCTTCACAACCCTAGTTTTACTCTTACTTCAGGGATGTAGTGCACAGACCCAGTTGATTGAAGATGAAGTTGAAACGGTATCCATAGAGAATTTGCGGTATTATCTTTACTACCCGGAGGACTATGAAGCCAAAAAAGAAGAGAAATTTGGATTACTTCTGTTCCTCCATGGTGGGGGTGAATCTGGCGATAGTTTGTCGGCTATAAAATCCAACGGCCCACCAAAGTTGATCACTGAGGGCAAACAATTTCCCTTTTTAATACTTGCCCCTCAAAATCCATACAAAAAAAAGTGGTGGAATACCAAGTCGGTAATGCAGTTGTTGGATACCATAGTGGAAAATAATAGGGTAGACAAGAAAAGGATATATCTTACCGGTTTGAGCAGGGGAGGGGGTGCCGCCTGGGAGATGGCAGTACAATATCCTGATAAATTTGCAGCAATGATGGTGGTCTGTGGCATGACTCCTGTACCCTATGCCGCTTGGATAGATAAAAACATGCCAATTTGGGTCTTTCATGGGGAGCAAGATCAATCGATTCCAATCTCTGAATCCACGGAAATGGTGGATAAATTAAAGGAAATGGGATACAATGTAAAGTACACCATGTATAAGGATGTGGGACACAATGCATGGGAAAAGGCGTATATAACTCCCGGCTTGTATGAATGGTTTGCAGCGCAAAAAAGAAAGGATTGATCATGAAATTGTACAGTAAGTTTTTACTGGGAATAAGTTTCTTAACGGGAATTGTATTACTGGTACTTTTATTGATTGGTGAAACTACTTTTATAGGCCCGTTCTTAATTATATTTTTGGTTACCCTCGCCCTTGGTATTGGAAATAATAAATTATTGAGAGGGTTCTCTTTTACAGTTTTAATTTTTGCAGCAGTGGCGGCAGCAATGTTTTATCCCCAGTTATTTGCCGAAATAGGGGGTTTTAAACTTAAAAACGGTATTGTACCATTATTGATGATCATCATGTTTGGGATGGGAACCGCCATGAGCTTGAAGGATTTTAGAGGGGTAATAAAAATGCCAAGAGGAGTTATGGTGGGTATTGTTTGCCAATTTACCATTATGCCCTTTGTGGGTTTTGGATTGGCTTACCTGTCCGGGTTTCCACCTGAAATTGCAGCGGGAATTATTTTAGTAGGATGTTCACCCAGTGGTTTGGCGTCCAATGTAATGGCGTATATTTCGGGTGCCAATCTTGCCCTTTCGCTTACCTTAACTGCTGTTGCAACCTTGTTGGCTCCTTTTGTCACTCCATTTTTAATGAAGCTGTTGGCAGACCAATTGGTGCCAATAGACTTTATGGACATGTTGTGGAGCATTGTAAAGATTGTTATTTTACCTATTATAGCCGGGTTGTTGTTCAATAAATTTGCTCACGGTCGTTTTAAGTGGTTAGACAAGGCTATGCCTGTTGTTTCCATGGCGGGTATTGCCATCATCGTTACCATAATTACCGCTGCTGGACGCGATTCACTTATGACCATAGGACTGTTGCTCATTGTAGTGGTCATTGTCCATAATTTGGTGGGTTATTTTTTAGGTTATTGGGGAAGTCGTTTGGTAGGTTTGGATCAAAAATCGGCCCGTACCATCGCTTTTGAAGTAGGGATGCAAAATTCGGGCTTGGCATCGGGTATTGCATTGGAAATGGGTCGCATAGCTACTATGGGGCTGGCACCTGCGGTTTTTGGTCCATTGATGAACATTACAGGATCATCATTGGCTACGTGGTGGCGGGGAAAACCCGTGAATCGCGTCCAAGAAAGCGAAAAAAAAATTGTAAATGCATCGTAGACAAGGCAGGAACCATGTCAAAATACTAAATATAAAATTCGATTAAAATGGATAATAAAATGAAATTGATCAAAATATTGGGGTCGCTATTTTGCTGTTTGTTTTTATTGGGAAGTACGCTACTTCATGCAAATAACTCCAATAAGGATACTGTGGTACAGCCCAAACAAAAAAAGAAACCTAGAAATGTTATTTTTATTTTGACAGATGACCACCGCTATGATTATATGGGATTTACGGGAAAAGTTCCATGGTTACAAACTCCTAATATGGACAAGCTGGCTTCTGAAGGCGCATATTTACCCAATACTTTTGTAACCACTTCCCTTTGTTCCCCAAGTCGGGCATCGATTTTAACAGGGCAGTTTTCACATTCCCATACCATAGTGGACAATCAGGCTCCCGATCCTGGAAATTTGACCTATTTCCCAGAGTATTTAGAGAAGGCAGGGTATCAGACCGGGTTTTTTGGAAAATGGCATATGGGAGATCATGGGGATGAGCGACAGCCGGGATTTACCCATTGGGAAAGTTTTCCAGGGCAGGGAGTATACTATAATCCAACCCTGAATATTAATGGGGAGCGGGTTGCCTATAAGGATTCTACCTATATTACCGATCTACTTACAGAACATGCTGTAAATTGGTTGGATAAACGTGATACGGATAAGCCTTTCTTTATGTACTTATCGCATAAAGCTGTACACGCCGGGTTTCAACCTGCAAAACGACATAAAGGGCGGTACAAGGGAAAACAAATAGCTTTACCTGCTACCTATGATCAGACCAAGACAGGGGAATATAGAGATTTAAAATGGCCAGAATGGGTAAAGCAACAGCGGACCAGTTGGCATGGTGTGGACTATATGTACCATGGGAATAGTAATCTGAACGACATGGTTGTTGATTATTGTGAAACCCTCTTGGGTGTTGATGAAAGTGTGGGCACCGTTATGGAGTATTTAAAAAAAGAGGGCTTGGATGATTCCACTTTGGTCATCTATATGGGGGATAATGGATTTAGCTGGGGAGAACACGGGTTGATCGATAAGCGGCATTTCTATGAGGAATCGGTA
>CAXMOE010000206.1:0-3997 GCA_964194835.1 uncultured Flavobacteriaceae bacterium
CGTAAATCCATGTAATATATCCTGGTACTGCGGATATCCCAATTTTAACAACGACCAACCATAGAAACCTACCACGCCATTAATGGCCAATGACAGGAGTAGCGGTACAAAACCTTTAAGGACGGTTTTGGGGTTTAATACTTTCTTTCGGAATCCATAGATCAACAAAATGATAAAGAACAGAGTCGTGAAGCAAAACATGGGCCAGATCCATTCAAACGGGTAGGATACCAGCTTAAAGAAGGGAACATTAAAGTATATGGAATCGTTGAGACTTTTCAGGTTGTTTAGATCCGCCATGCTAAAGTGTTGTAGTAATGGCATTAGATAACTAGCCTGGTGGGCCAGGGATTTCTTATCCAATCGCTCATAACTGTCATGGGCCGTATGGTAATCGTAATGGTCATCTATGAAGGCGAAATTGAAGCCTTCTATATCCCCATCTTCCCTAAAAACAGTAAGATCTAAATAATTGGGCATCATTTTATAAATACTATAGAAGAGTGAGTTGGCTACCGGATATTCGGGATTAGCTGTGGTAAATTCCTCAATAAGTTTGGCATTTCCCCGATTGGTCTCAATAAGCATATAACTTGGCCCTCCACTGCCACGGGCCTCAAAATTTAATACCAACCCCACTTGTTTGGTCCATGCATGATTGTTCACAAAAAGATCTGCACCGTTAAGGCCCAGTTCTTCGGCATCTGAAAATAAAATAATGATATCGTTCTTTGGAGTCTTGTTTGTAGATAAAAATGCACGAACACTCTCCAAGATTGTCGCCACACCGCTGCCGGCATCACTGGCACCCAGCGAGGAATGGGGGCTACTATCATAGTGGGATAGCAATAACAAAGCCTTTCCGTTCTCCGAACCTTTTATTCTGACCAAAATATTGGTGGCTTTGCTTAGATTGGCCCAGTCACCAGCAGTAAAGCCTTCCTGTAAAGAGGTTTCCAAGCCCATTTGCTGGAGTTCCTTAACTATGTACTCCCTTGCCTCAGTATGTGCTGGAGAACCAACCCCATGTGGTTTTTTACTAAGGTATTCCACATGTTTTAGTGCCCTATCTGTGGAAAAGCTAGTCTTTGGGAGGTCCGCGTCACTTTTATATGAGGGCATGGAAGCTCTAAAGCCCCAATAGATGGCCAATATGATTAAAAGGAGGGTGGATATTGATGTAATTTTTTTCATGACCATTATTATGGTATAAATGTATAAAATTCTAATTGTTTCTTGGAGTTTTATAGCAGATTGCAATTGCAAAGGGTAGACCAGTGTGGCCAACCTTGGAAGCAGGCTGTTTTGATGAAATTGTCTGTTTTCTTACTTCAGGCAATGTACCCTGGGTTTTTATGGATTATAGCAGGAATGAATAGCTGGTTTTATTGCATAGAATGAAATAAAATCGACGAAATGCAATAGATTTATCATATAATCGACAAAATACATGCGAAATTCGCTAAAAATTACTATCTTTATTGATTAAGCTAAAAAATTAAGATATGGGGATTAAAAGTTTTCAAGGTGTTCGCAAGGCGTTTAAGAAGGAATATGTAGCCCCAATTTTGGTGGAGGACTATATGACCAAAAAGTTGTTGACCTTTAGACCAGACCAGTCTATTTTGGAGGTAATGGAGCTTTTTGCCAAAAACCATATTTCTGGGGGGCCTGTTTTGGATGACAATGGATTCTTGGTGGGTATTATCTCTGAGGCCGACTGTATGAAGGAAATTTCGGAAAGCCGGTATTTTAACCAACCCATATTAGACAAAAGTGTTGAAACACATATGACCAAAGGTGCGGAAACCATACCTCATGATATCAGTATTTTTGATGCTGCTGGTGTCTTTCATAAAAGTAAGAGGCGTAGACTTCCGGTGCTAAATAATGGTATTTTGGTAGGGCAAATTAGCCGAAAGGACATTGTTGTTGCAGCACTTAAACTTAGTGGACACAATTGGAAGTAGGTTTTTCTTAAACTGTGCTACCCTTATTCCCTTTTTACGATCATATAGTAATCGTTTTCCAAAGGTAAATAACCCATGTCATAGACAAAGTAATACACCGTGCCTTTTTGGGTAGTGTACAAATTGGTAAAATAATCAAAATCAAATCCTTTGTCCAACAAGCGGGTTTTGGTGGTCTTTGTTTTACCATCTGATAATGTAAAACTATCCAAAACTCGGTAGTTCTTCCGTAGCCGGTTATTGATATTGCGGATCAGGTTTTTACTGTCCTTGTTTATTTTGTTGTTATACGCATTGCGACAGTAGTCCGAACAGAATTTTTTATCGATTCGTCCGACAATTTTTTCCCCACATTCCAAACATGTTTTTTCCATGTGTATCTCGTGTTTATTCGACTACAATCTTATACTTGTCCAACAACCCAACTATTCCCTCTTTAGAGAATTTTGCTTTTCGGATGCTGTTGAGTTCGGGGTCCAATGAAAAGTTATAGGATGTTCTAAAATCGGCCCCTTCCAAAATGGTTCTTTCAAAAATAGCATTTTTCAAATCACAATCGCCAAACAAAACCTGGGTTAAGTCCGATTCCACAAAGTCTACCTCCTGTAATTTACAATTTTTAAAATTTGTGTTCTTTAGTTTCAGTTGAAAAAAGGAACTCAGGTTAAGGCTGCAAACCTCGAAATTGAAGGACATAAAAATGGAATCGCAATCAGAAAACTTTAATCCCAACATTTTACATCCCCTAAAAAGGACTTCCTTGAACATAGTGTGCTTTAGATTGGCATTGCTTAGATTGCAATCTATAAACTTACATTCCATAAAGTGGTTGTTTGACAAATCGGAATCGGAGAAATCACATCCATTGAAAACACAGTTTTCATACTCGCCTTTTCCTAATTTGTTTTCGGTATAGTCTATACCCCTGAAGTCTTTGTCTGCTATAAATGGTTTGTTCATTTGGACGGCTCTTAAACAATTGACAACAAAATACAATACAACTGTTTGTCATGTAAAGATAATTATCAAGGATATTGCCACTGCTATTATAGCTTATTTATTTGTAAAATTTATTTTGGAGGCCAAACAACTCTCCCCGAAATTCAATTGACCGTTGTCAAGTAACTAATCCTTATATAATGAAAATTAAAACAGTTTTTACATTAGTTTATATCCTGAAGTACAAATGATTCCATGATATGGATATTTTTTTGTTTTACAGGCTCCAGAGTCAATCTTGCATAACGGGTGTGGTATGTATGCGATCTTAAAAAGTTAATGTTCATGAAAATCCATTCCTTATCTGAGTAATTCTTGTTCAGAGCTTGAGACCACTCTTTACGCAGCAATTTATTTATCCGAAAAAAGGATTTGGTGCCCAGATGAAAAAGGTCTGCATCACATAGAATACTTTCATATTGGTTCATGGGTTTTTGCGGTAGAGTAGTAGCACCGATACACTTTACGACCTGTGAAATTTTATCCTCGCAATAACCTTGTTTTTCTAAAAATAGTCTGGCCAAAACTGCACTTAATCCTTCATGGCCAATATAGGAAAGAGCGTTCCCTGTATCATGAAAAAGAGCAGCAATCAATAAAGGTTCCATTTCTATTTTAGTGAGTTTTTCATAACGCCCAATAATTTTTGTATTCCTATAGACGGCCAAAGTGTGTTCACAATTATGAAAAGGCAGGTTGTCACATTGACTTTTGGTCAAAATAAGAAGACAATGCTTTCTAACTTTTGGAATTAGTCGTTTCACGTTTTAAAAGCGTTTTGAATAGTAAAGACCGACGGAGCCACTGCTATACCTTGGAATAAGGACTGTGTGTTTG
This sequence comes from uncultured Flavobacteriaceae bacterium, assembly GCA_964194835.1. Classification (GTDB taxonomy): domain Bacteria; phylum Bacteroidota; class Bacteroidia; order Flavobacteriales; family Flavobacteriaceae; genus CAXMOE01. The sequence goes on from CAXMOE010000206.1 coordinate 3,807, forward strand.
GATCCCTTAAATGGGTTCCATTTGAACAAGTAATCAAAATGATATACCAATCTTGTGACCAACATTCCGATGCCAGCCCCTGCCAATACATCTGAAAGCCAATGTTTGTTGTTCATCATCCGCAATGCTCCCGTAGCTGTTGCAAAGCCGTAGCCACTATAAGCCAACAGCGGACTACTGTCCTGGAATTC
>CAXMOE010000207.1:0-3840 GCA_964194835.1 uncultured Flavobacteriaceae bacterium
CCGTCTATCTGCAGGCCCTTCAAAACCGTGGCTCTAACCTGGTACCACAACAAATCGCTTGACTGAATGACTCAGGGCGTGAAGCCGACGTTGGTATTTTAAGGTGACCCAACCCCATTTGTGCTAATTTGGCCCGAAAGCACACACGGAAGAGGAGGCTAGATTTGTTAACCGTGCTATCGGCCTTTTGACGGGAGCCAGCCGGGTCGGCCCTGTTGGATGGCCTAATCACGGTATCGGAAGGTCCCATTTGGTGGCAAGCACATCCCTATTAACGATACTGTTCAGCCAGTGCAAGCAGGCCACCGCTAACATGTATGCTACCCCCTCTTACTGTTCCTGCGATGCAGCAATGTCAGGTTGACTTTAAAGCTTCCGGAAGCACTTTCGACAGTACGTTCCAGCCAGAAATAGTGCGGTTTTGTCCAGTGACTTCTGCTGGCGGGGTACAATTAAGTGCATTGAAAATAGGCGCGACCCAAAAATTCGCGAAAGATCAAATGGAATGGTTGGAGGACGCATCCAAAATAGTCGCTCTTAGGCTTATCCATAAATTGAAATTACCCGAAACCTTTGCCAAGAATTAAATGCTCAATTAATAAAATTTAGGGTACGAAGCCACCCAGAAAAATTTATTTAGTCATATAGAAAAACCACTGAGAAATCATGAAATTCACAATTCGCAAAAAGATGATCATGTTGCTGTTATTGGTTGGGTTGTTGCCAATGTTGTTGGTGGCATATTTCTCATTCAATAAGGTAACCGAAGAATTGCGGATGACTAATAGAGACCGCCTGGTCTCACTTCGGGAAGAGAAAAAACAGCAGATTCATAATTATTTTGATCTTATCCGCAATCAAATCCAGACATTTTCGCAAGATAGGATGATTGTGGATGCGATGATGAGATTTGGCATATCATTTTTTAATGTCAATAAACAATTGGGGCCTAAAGCCATTACTTATGATGAGAGTATGTCTGAAGCTCTTCTTAAGCGTTACCAATATCAAAAGGAAAATACACCTGATGCCCCAAATAATGCAATTGACCAATGGCTGCCTCAGGAAGAAAATACTCGTTTGCTCCAATGGTTGTATATAGCAGGTAACCCCAACCGCATAGGGGAAAAACATAAGTTGGATACTCCATCGGACGCAAGCACCTACAGCAATGATCATGCTGAGTACCATCCAGTCATAAGGAAATTTCTGGAAACCTTCGGTTATTACGATATATTTCTGGTCGAACCCGACACTGGCTACATTGTTTATTCCGTATTTAAAGAGGTGGATTTTGCCACAAGTTTGTTGACCGGTCCCTATGCTGAAACTGGAATTGGTAAAGCCTTTCAGGCCGCAGTGAATGCGGACAAGCAGGACTTTTTTGTATTTGCAGATTTTGAACCTTATGCGCCTTCATACAATGCCCCCGCAGCTTTCATTGCCTCACCTATAATTGATATGGGAGAAAAATTGGGAGTTTTAATTTTTCAGGCACCCATCGATAAAATCAATGCGGTAATGACTAGCAATAAATCATGGCAGGATGTTGGTTTGGGAAAAACAGGTGAAGTTTATCTGGTCGGGCCGGATTACAAATTAAGAAACGATTCCCGGTTTTTTATTGAACAGCCAGAGGAATATTTTAGTGCATTGAAACAGTTAGGGGTGAGCTCCAGTATTCTTGAAAAATCCAAAATATTAAAAACATCTATTGGTCTCAATGAGATAAGAACCAAGGGAACGGAATCAGCAATTAACAATGAGGAGGGATTTGAAGTATTTGAAGACTACCGTGGAATAAGGGTATTGAGCGCATACAGTCCGATAGAAATTTTTGGGAAAAAGTGGGGGATTCTTGCAGAAATTGACGAGGAAGAAGCTTTTCGTTCTAGAGACAACATAATAGACGGGCTTAAAGTTTTTGTAATCGTCCAGATTATCCTTTTGATTGTAATTGCGGTTTTGATCGGCAACAAATTTACCAGACCCATTTTAGCCCTGGCCTCGGGAATGAAAAGGTTTGTTGAGAAAGATATTAAAGTTGAAGCTTCCGATGATTTAAAAAACTTCGATGGGCCCCATGAAGAGATTGAACTAATGTCCCGAGGGGATGAGTTGGGTATGGTTAGCCGAAGTTTTAACGAAATGAAGAAAGAACTTACAATTATTACTGGCGAACTTGTAGAGAAACAAAAAATTCTGGAAATGAATACCGAACTGCTTCTTGAAGGTGCTGTGGAGGGAATTTATGGTTTGGATCTTGAAGGCAATACTATTTTTGTGAATCCTGCCGGAGCAAAAATGGTTGGTTATAATCCCGCCGAAATGTTGGGGAAACCCCAACACTCATTGATTCACCATACTAAAGCGGATGGCGAGCCATACCCGAAGGAAGAGTGCCATGTCCATGCGGCATTGATGTATGGGAAAGTACACCACGAAGAGAATGAGGTGTTCTGGAAAAAGGATGGTACCAGTTTTCCTGTTGAATATACCAGCAGGCCTATTAGGGAAGGTAACAATATTACAGGAGCAGTAGTAACTTTTAGCGACATAACTGCACGAAAACAAGCGGAAAGAAAACTTATAGCAAGTGAAGAGAAGATCCATTCCGTTATTACAAATGCAATTGATGGATTTATTACCATTAATGAGAAGGGTGAGATTCAAACATTTAATCCCGCAGCAGAACAAATGTTTGGTTTCCAGGCCTCGGAGATAATGGGAAAAAACGTTAACATGCTCATGCCTGAGTCATATAAAAACAAACATGACCGTGGTTTGGAAAAATATATAAAAACAGGAGAGGCCAAGATATTAAACACAACAGTAGAGGTTCAAGGCCTGCGTAAAGATGGAAGCGTATTCCCTCTAGATCTTTCATTGAACCAATTTTCGGGAGATGAAAAGAAGGCGTTATTATTTTCAGGGATACTTCGCGATGTTACAGACCGCAAAAAAGCGGAAGAGGCATTGAAACAAAGGAATGACACTATGGAAAGGGAATTAGTTGTTGCCCGAGAAATACAAATGAACATGCTACCCACTAACTTTCCTCCCTATCCAGACCATAAAGAAATTTCCCTTCACGCAAAACTGGAGCCTGCTCGAGAAGTAGGCGGGGATTATTATGATTTTTTCTTCATGGGAGAGAATCAATTTGGTGTATGTGTTGGTGATGTTTCCGGGAAGGGAGCGCCTTCGGCTTTGTTTATGGCGGGAGCAAAAGCATTGATTAAAAACATATCAGAAAATGAGGTGTCTCCAGCGAATATCCTTTAATATGCCAACGAAGAGTTGAGTAGGGATAATGAAAGCTGCATGTTTGTAACTATTTTTTTTGTTGTCTTAGACCTGAAATCCGGTGAGTTTGTTTATACCAATGCTGGGCATAATCCCCCATACATCAAACGCGCAAATGGAGATGTGAATCGTTTGGCAAAGCGACATGGTCCGATTGTTGGCGCAATAAATGGAATTAAATATGGAGAGGATAAAGAGTTGCTTTCCAAAGGTGATCAATTACTTTTGTACACTGATGGGGTAACAGAAGCTTTTGATAAGAATGAGTCTTTATTTTCTGATGAGCGTTTGGAAAATCTATTAAGATCTAAAAAATTTAAATCTACTGAAAAACTGGTGAATTCAATTTACTCAGAGGTAAAGAAATTTGAGGATGGTGCTGGCCAATCGGATGATATTACTATTTTAAGCCTGCAGTTCAATGGATAACTGAAAAATGGCTACACCAGTTGCCGTGTATTACACGATCTCCATCGACTCCTGGCCCAGATCCCTTTAGCATCCGCTTAGGCGGCGGCTGCTCTATCCGTGTAT
>CAXMOE010000208.1:0-3324 GCA_964194835.1 uncultured Flavobacteriaceae bacterium
GCTGAGCGTTATGGCCGTTCCATGATCAACGATTTCAATGAAGGAACTGTAGGTTGGACCGACTGGAATATTTTATTGGATCAAGGTGGCGGACCTAACCATGTAGGTAATTTTTGTTTTGCGCCTATCCATGCCGATACCGATTCCAAAGAGTTGATCTACACTCCAACCTATTATTATATCGGACATTTCTCAAAATATATTCGGCCCAATGCTGCACGTGTAAGCACTGTGAGCAGTAGGAGCCATTTGTTGAGCACCTCTTTTATGAACGAGGATGGAAGTTTGGCTACAGTGGTAATGAACCAATCTGATATGGAGATCCCTTATAAGTTGTATGTGGGAACGGAAGCGGTTGCGGTTACTATACCAGCACATGCCATGCAAACCCTGATTACGAAATAGTATAGGAACTCTTAAGGAAGGTAAAACCTAATATCCTGTCTAATTTAGGTTAGCTAGTTCGCTGATTAAGTCGGTCTAGATCCATCTATGTAAAATATCACAGTATTAATTTGGTGGGAGTATTATTTTTTTATTCTATAACATACTGCATATGAATAGTGTTGGACGTTATTTTTTTGTTGTTCTGTCATGTGTTTTATTTATCTATGGAGGAAATTCCAGGGTCTTGGCCCAGGAGACAGAGGCTCTATTTGAAGAAGCCTCAGTCGATTGGTTTTTATCTGGAGATGCCCAGTGGAAATTTGCTAGCGATGTATTGGTTGGCACTATCCAAAGTGGATCAGGTATGGTGATGACCAAAAGAAAGTATACCGATTTTGTGCTTAACTTGGAATTTAAACCAGATAGCACCATTAATTCCGGGATATTTATACATTGTGCGAACAAGGAGCTAAGTGCTACCGACTGCTATGAGATCAACATTTGGGATCTGCACCCCAATCAGGAAAACAGGACCGGAGCCATAGTGGGGAGGTTGCGACCTTTAGCACATGTAGTAACCCTCAATAAGTGGAACAGTTATGAGATAAAAATCCAAAAAGACCATATACAGGTCTGGATCAATGGGGTATTAACAGCAGACCTTTATGACCAAAACCTTAAAGATGGATATATCGCACTTCAGGCAGCAGGTTCCGGGGAAATCAGGTTTCGTAATGTAGGAATCAGGAATTTGGAGTAATAGTCTAATCACGCTTTTGTAACGGAACACAATCATACTTCTATATAAAAACCATAGAAATTGTAAGGTTTTTCTTTAATATTTTGAAAAATTAAGTATTAACTTGGTCTTCTTCAGAGCAACCTACTAATGAGCCTATGTACAATGAGATCATCGCCCCAGTGCGAGGATTTCGTTGTTTATATAATCTAAAAAATAATAAAGTGAAAAAGACCCTATTTAAAAGCCCTACTTTTTTTTGGATGGTTTTATTGGTCCTGACCGGACTATTGTTTTGGGACCTGTTCCTGACCATTAACTTTTCCGATTTGTCGGGTTTAATGCCCGTAACCATTGAAGTAGTCTTATTGAGCCTAATTTTTAACCGGCATGAATATGCCAAGATCGGGATTATAATTTGGGCTGTAATTTTTCTTATTGCTGTACCAGGACTGAAATTACTTAACAATCTTTATCAAAATGTTGTCGATGGTATTGGCAATATTGAGACCCAATATGTTTTAAATACTGCAACCTTGGTTTTAGTCGGGGTCTTGATTCTGATTTATACCCGTAAAACAGTGAAGATAACTGAAAAGAAAAATGTAAATCTTGGTTAAGAAAAGCTTCCCTATGACAATCCATTAGATATACCAAAAATGTATTATCTTGTAGGAAGCTAAAAATCAATGTTATGAAATCTATAGTCGCAATAGGAATGCTTTTTGTTTTGTTGGTAGCCTGTGGACAGGATAATATTCCTGCTCCCGAATGGCAGATCAGTACTGCTGTTTTGTCGGCCCCCGAAGAATACCGTGCAGGTGCCAAGGTATATGGGTATGATAAAGCAGGAAATTTTGCAACACTGCGGGAAGGAACCAATTCCTTTGTCTGCTTGGCCGACGACCCAAATAAAGAAGGTTTCCATGCTGCTGCCTACCATAGTGAGCTCGATGCTTTTATGGCCAGGGGACGGGAATTAAGGGCCGAGGGCAAGGAATTTCAGGAAATCTTCGATATGCGTGAGGAAGAGGTAAAGTCCGGAGCCTTAAAAATGCCAGACAAGGCTACTTTATGTATCTTTTCGGGGTCGGTGAACAGTGAAACCAATGAAATTGAAAATCCTTATGTTAGATATGTGGTCTACATTCCCTTCGCGACCGGGGAAACTACGGGATTACCTACAAAACCAATGGCACCGGGGCATCCATGGATCATGGATCCTGGAACGCATAGGGCACATATTATGATTTCTCCGCCTAAAAAAGAATAGCTATTTAGTGTATTATTGTTAATTTTGAACTTTGGGGCCAACTCTATCCCAAAGAATTCCATTGCCTCATAAAATAGCGTATAAAACATGAAATTACATCATTTACGGAATGCCACCCTAATTATTGAAGCGGGTGAAAATATCTTATTAGTCGATCCCATGTTGGGAAAGATGGGTTCTTTACCTCCATTTACCCTCTTCCGTTTTGCGCCGAAAAGAAACCCAATAGTACCCTTGCCGGAAAATAGCCAGGCGTTATTGGAAAAGGTGACGCATTGCCTCATTACACATCAGCACCCGGACCATATTGACAGCAAAGCAGAACGTTTTTTGACAGAAAACAACATTCCCGTGATATGCAGCTATAGGGATGCTAAACGGTTTAGAAAAAAAGGTTTAAATGTTGCCCAGGTATTGAGATATGGAGAAAAAGCGGATTTTTTGGGTGGGTCAATTATCGGAATTCCGGCAAGACATGGTTACGGTTTCATTGCCTCCCCAATGGGCAATGTCATGGGGTTTCATATTGAACTACCCAGTCAGCCCTCGATATATATCAGTGCAGATACCATATATACAGAAGATGTTGATCGCGTATTAAGGGAGTTAAAACCCCATATAGCAGTGGTTGCCTGTGGCACGGCCCAATTCGATATTGGACAGCCATTGCTGATGACCATGGAGGATATTGTACGATTTGTTCAAAATGCACCCTCCAAAGTCCTTGCCAATCATTTGCAGGCGGTGAACCATTGCCCTACCACAAGAAAGCAATTGAAAGAAAAACTATTGAAGGAGGGACTTTTGGAAAAAGTCTATGTCCCTGAGGATGGGGAAAGTATTGCCATTGGGTAAGACCAATATACTAAAGCGGTAAAAGACCCCCATCAAGCAAATAACCATGGGACCTTCATAATGATAGGGT
>CAXMOE010000208.1:3334-3831 GCA_964194835.1 uncultured Flavobacteriaceae bacterium
GGGTAATATCCTCTTATTCGACTTTTTGGGTCGTTCGCACAAATTATGGGTACGGAACCGCAAATTTTTTGTATCTTATTGTCTGCGTTCGCCAGTAGGATACTCATTACAACACAATGTTTATATCTGCAAATGCTCTCCCGAATGTATGTTGTTGCCCTGAGTGGCTGTGGTACACTGACACCTCCCCCAGAATACTTAACCGAACTATAACTGCTTTTGGTAGAAGAAGAACTTATTAAAGAACAATTAATGGATCATGAAAAATTCGTATGCTGTTTTGGGTTTTATGTTGCTGTCATTGCTCTTCATTGGATCCTGTGAATTGGAGTTTTTTGATGGTGAAGATGAATCTTCCCCTTTGGTTGCAAAATCTGATTATCTTATTGGTCCCATAGTCATTGATGATATTGTTCATGATACTTGGAAGGGAGCCAATCATTTACAGGGCTTTTGTTTTGGCGATGGGACCTTAATCTTATCAAACACTAAGCAAC
>CAXMOE010000209.1:0-3403 GCA_964194835.1 uncultured Flavobacteriaceae bacterium
ACCATTTCTTCCCAACCCTCTTCACCGTTGGCAATTTTCTTTAAAACATCTCTGGAGAAAATGTGCAATATTTCCGGATCGTAATCAAAAATATCCATCACCTTGCCATTATATTTAAAGAACTTGTACAGTTCCTTCATTCTTGGATGTACTTTAACATTGTTACTGGTCATTATCTGCCCAGTTTCGGCATTTTTCATTGGATATAGATATACGATAAGATCTTTAAAAAACAACTTGCCAAATGCCTCCAAAATACCACCACTTAAATGTCTATAGTATTTTTCATCAAACACTTCCACCAAATTATTGACCCCCATGGTAAGTCCAAGCCTTGCCTTGGTAAAATCACTAAAATACTCGACCAACCTATAGTATTCCTGGAATTTGGAAATCAATACAGTATGTCCAAGAGAGCACAGTAATTTCGCCCTATCCATAAAATCTTGTTCATCTATTTCACCGGATGCCTTTAGATTGGATAATGTAATTTCAAAAACAACAATAGTATTTTCCTCTTCTACCGTTTGCTGCCGTATAAAGATATCATAGGATTTCTGGAACATATCCATATTCACCTTGGTCGCCGGTCTATAACTTCCACGTAATGCCAAGATGTTCTTTTTGTAAAGAATAGTAGCCGGAAGTAGATTGTTCCCGTCTGGTCCAAACATGATTGCGTCGGTCATGTCATTTCTAATAAGTTGTAGACTTATTAATCTATTGTCCACATCCTTAAAATTAGGTCCCGAGAAATTGATCATATCAACTTCTACAGTATCCTTATCTATATGGTCATATAAATATTTTAATAATTTTCTTGGTTTATGGTATTTAAAAAAGGCACCATACACCAAATTTACTCCTAAAATCCCCAGGGTTTCCTGTTGCAGTCTTGCCTCATTCTGCTTAAAACGTATGTGGAGAATAATTTCATCGAACTCTTTTTGATCGGGGTCCAATTGAAATCGTATACCTATCCATCCATGCCCTTTGTATTTTTTCGCAAAATCTATGGTAGCCACAGTATTGGCAAAGGTGAAAAATAACTTACTTGGATGTTTTTCCCTACTAATACGCTCTTCCATCAGCTGCATTTCATAGGACAACATTTTTTTCAACCTAGGTTGGGATACATATCTAACACCTTTCTCGGCCCCGTATATGGCATCACTAAAATCTTTGTCATACGCACTCATTGCCTTGGCAATGGTCCCAGAGGCTCCACCTGCCCTAAAAAAATGCCTGGCAGTTTCCTGACCTGCGCCAATTTCAGCAAATGTGCCGTAAAGTTCTGGGTGTAAATTAATTCTGAGGGTTTTAGCCTTTATTGAGGGGACGTTCTCAAATACAATGTCCTTTTTTAAAACAGAAGCCATTTTCTATGTTTTGCTTTTAACAAAGTTATAAAGATTGAGCTATCTATTAAATAAATAAGTTATAATTTTGAAATAAATAGATTATAGGTTGAAAATTACATTTTTGGGCACGGGAACATCGCAGGGAATCCCTGTTATCGGAAGCACTCATCCTGTCTGTCTTAGCACTAATCCAAAGGACAAGCGTTTACGTGTTTCTATTATGGTCTCATGGGACGATTATAATTATGTAATAGACTGTGGCCCAGATTTTAGACAGCAAATGTTGACACACAATGTCAATAAATTGGATGGCATTCTTTTTACCCATGAACATGCCGACCATACAGCTGGGATAGACGATATTCGACCATTTTTCTTCAGACAAGGTGATATTCCTATTTATGTTCATGAACGTGTTGCAACCTCCCTAAAAAAGAGATTTGATTATGTATTTGCTGACGAAAATAGATATCCAGGAGCTCCAGCGGTAAAAGTGAATCTAATTCAAAACAATTTACCATTTAAGATTGGAAATATAATGGCAATTCCGATAGAGGCATTTCACAACCGTCTACAAGTGTTTGGATTTCGTATTCGCGACTTTGTATACCTAACGGATGTGAAGACCATTAAAGATGAAGAAATAGATAAGATTAAAGGAGCTAAAATTTTAGTAATCAATTCATTAAGGAAGGAACCGCATCACTCTCATCTGAATTTAGATGAGGCTATTGATCTTGTTAAACTAGTCAAACCGGAAAAGGCTTATTTCACCCATATTAGCCATGTATTGGGCTTCCACGATGAAGTTGAAAAAAAATTACCAAAAGATGTACATTTGGCTTATGATAACTTAATACTAACCCTTTAGGAAAACCGCTTTAATGAAGAATAAAATATTTTTATACCTGTTCATTTTTGCAGCACTTATTGCTTTGTATCAGTTTGTGAGCGCAAATAATATGTTTAAGGACAAGAATGAAAAGATTAATAATTTACAATCAGAGCTGAGTCACTTTCAGGATTCTGTACAAAAATTGCAATTGAAAGTCTTGGATACTCAATACTTTTCCTTGGAAAACAATGACGATGCCCTAGTGTATTATGACCATTTGGAGTTGCAGGATCCAGTAGGCTACGTTTCCGATAAACTACTGGAAACCAATGAAAAGAAGGGCGACAATCCATTGATTCCTTATGAGGGCATGGAAAGTGATTTTAAAATCAATAAAATCAAGATACTGAACCATAAATGGATAGTAGCCGATTTTTCGGACGGTAAATATTGGGGGGAAATTTTATTGAAATATGAACTTAAGGATAATTTGGGGGTAGATTTTACCTTGATGGACCATTTGTTGTATACCAGAAGTAATTAAATTTTATCAATTAACCATTTCTTAAACGAGTAAAAGTTCTGTGGGGAAACCCCATGACCCACGGGAAATTCTTCATAGACATGGGCTATTCCAAATTTGGAAAGTAATTCTGGGGCCTTTTGTGCCCATTGCAATGGTATTACCTGATCCAATGTGCCATGTGAGGCATAAATATTTAGGTTTTTATGATTTTCCTTATCATAACCGTCTTCCAGTATATTTTCATTGATATGTCCACTTAAAGCGATGATGTTTTTTACTTTTTGAGGATAGGACAATGCCACGGCATAACATAGAATAGTTCCTTGGCTGAAACCCAATAAAGTCACATTGTTTTGATCGAGTTGATATACTTCACAAGCCTCATCAATAAAATCAACTATTTTATGCATGGAAACCACTGCCTGTTCCTCATCACTCCACTTCCCATATTCGGCATCAAAATTAATAGCATACCAAGCATTTCCAATTGGAGGTAAGGGGTGGGGTGCCCTTACGGAGATAATGCAAAGCTCACCTGGAAGTTCTGGGGCAAAGGAAAATAAATCCTCCTCGTTGCTTCCATAACCATGAAACATGAATAAAACAGGTGATTTACCCTCAGTTATCGTTGAAGGGCGTATAATATGTTCCAATGATAAAGGAGCTGTAGTCATTAGGATT
>CAXMOE010000209.1:3413-3819 GCA_964194835.1 uncultured Flavobacteriaceae bacterium
ACCAATTCCTTTTTGTTGTTAAGTGCACCGATAAAGCCGTAGAACCATAGTACAATATAGAATACATATAGCCCATAGAGCGCATATTCAATAAACCATTGACTTAAAAATAGTGCGCAGGCTAGGAAAATAAGATGTAGTCCAAATGCCTGTCGTATATGGAAACGGGCAAAGGTGTTTTTGGGTTCCATATTCATGCTCAACGCAATTAAAGCCCCTATCATAGTGAGATAAGCAACAATTACTGTTGTCTTTCCGTTTTGGATTGTGTCATCCATATTTATGAGTTTAAAACGATATTATTGTCCGCAACTATTCCATAAACATGACCCTTTAGGGAATTATTTAGAAACATACTGTTGTTGGAGGATGAGGATATATTATTTACATCAAAGGTGTATTCCTT
>CAXMOE010000210.1:0-3793 GCA_964194835.1 uncultured Flavobacteriaceae bacterium
TCTATTAAAAAACTGGTGATAGACGAAGTGGATGTAATGTTGGATTTAGGTTTTCGGTTTCAACTCACCAACATCTTTGAACTGCTACCCGAACGAAGACAGAACATCATGTTTTCGGCCACGATGACAGAGGATGTATCGCTACTTATCGATGACTTTTTTATTGCACCTACCAAAGTTTCAATTGCCGTGAGTGGTACTCCTTTGGATAATATAGACCAACAGTGTTATGCTGTACAAAATTATTATACCAAGGTAAATTTACTGGCCCATTTATTAAAGGATAAGGATCTTTTCCAAAAAGTATTGATTTTTGTTGCCAACAAAAGAAGTGCAGACCGGTTATTTGAAGCTATGGAAGAAATTTATGGATCGGAAAGTTGTGTAATACACTCCAATAAGACCCAAAATTATAGAATACGGTCCATTAGACAATTTAATGAAGGGACAAACAGAATATTGATTGCAACGGACGTAATGGCCCGTGGTTTGGATTTGGAGAAAATAACGCACGTCTTTAATTTTGATACTCCGAATTTTCCAGAAAATTATATGCATCGAATAGGGAGGACTGGTAGAGCTAAGCAGCAGGGAACATCCATTCTGTTTTATACCAAAAAAGAAGAGGAGGCAAAAGAAGCCATAGAAGCATTGATGGTCTACAAAATTCCTGTAATCAATTTCCCCGAAAAAGTGCAGGTTTCTACAGAATTGGCCCCAGAAGAACGTCCTAAGATAGTGGAAGGCAACAATCCAACCAGTCAGGTAGAATTGGATGCCCGTGGACCAAGTTTTCACGAAAAGAAAGATAAAAACAAGAAAATAAATACTAGAGGTGCATACCAAAGGGAAATAGCCAAGAAATACAAAAAGCCCTTGACCAAAGGTGATAAAAACTACAATAAACGCAATAAAAGAAAATAGGCCATGGCAGATTCTAAGGAACAGCCCAACAATCCGTTACATGGTATTAAGTTGGCTTCCATTTTGGAACATCTAGTAGAAGTATATGGGTGGGATGAGCTTGGATTCAAAATCAATATACGTTGTTTTAACAACAACCCCTCCATTAAATCCAGTCTCAAATTCCTTAGAAGAACACCATGGGCAAGGGAAAAAGTAGAGCAACTGTATCTTCAATCGGTTAATGAGTAAGACTACTTCGTCTTTGTTAAACGTCTACATTATTAACGCTATATCGCTAATAATCAGCACACTAAAAAATTATTTAATCCTGCCTATTATCAATAAAATTATATTTTATCAAAAATATGTCATAAACCCCCTATAAAGGCAGTAGTTTTGCATGCTTAAAAATCAAAGTTTATGTCGGGGACCACAACAGCGTTGGAAGAAATTAAATCGGATAAGGAATTATATAGCTACCAAAAAGGTGCCATTGACAAAATTTTTCAAAAATTTGATGATGCCCCGGACGATTACCATTTATTATATCAGTTGCCTACCGGTGGTGGAAAAACGGTAATCTTTTCTGAAATGGTACGGCAATATCTTAAGCATCACAATAAAAAGGTATTGGTAATGACACACCGTATTGAACTTTGTAAACAAACATCTACTATGCTTACTGGTTTTGGTGTATCCAATAAGGTAGTGGACAGTAAAGCGAATCTGGACGATCAGGATGATTATAGCTGTTTTGTGGCCATGGTAGAAACCTTGAACAACAGATTAAACGAAGACAAACTTGATATTTCCGACATAGGTTTGGTCATTGTTGATGAGGCACATTATAATTCGTTCACTAAACTCTTCAAATTTTTTGAGAAGTCTTTCATTTTAGGAGTTACCGCAACACCCTTGAGCTCAAATATGAGTTTACCGATGAAGGACAATTACAGCGAACTTATTGTAGGGGAGTCGATAGAATCCTTGATTGAAAATGAGTTTTTGGCCCGTGCTGAAATATTTTCATACAATATGGGATTAACCTCCCTAGAAGTCGGCTCAAACGGGGATTATACGGTAAAATCCTCAGAAGATCTATATACAAATAGTGCCATGCTTGGAAAATTGTTGGAGGCATATGAAAAACATTCAAAACGAAAGAAAACCCTGATTTTTAATAACGGAATCAATACTTCCTTACATGTATACGAGACCTTTAGGGCTGCAGGTTATCCTATAGCGCATTTGGACAATACCGCCACAAAAAAAGAAAGGGATCTCATTTTGCAATGGTTTAAAAAAACACCGGATGCAATTATTACATCGGTCAGCATTCTTACCACTGGATTTGATGAACCAACCATAGACACCATTATTTTAAACAGGGCCACAAAATCATTGACCTTGTATTATCAAATGATTGGTCGTGGTTCCCGAATATTGAATAATAAATCGAGCTTCTCCGTGGTAGATTTGGGGAATAATTTTCTTCGCTTTGGTCCGTGGGGGGCAGATTTAAATTGGCAAGCCATATTTAAATCGCCCAATTATTTCTTGGACAAATTATTAAATGATGAGGAGATTGAAAGTAATTTTAGGTATGAAATGCCTGAAGAAATGAGATCCGCCTTTGTCAACTCCAAAGAAATCTATTTTGATATTAAGGCAACCTATACAGATTCTGTAAAAAACGGGGAAACTTCCAAAGTGGTATTGGAACGTTCTATTATACAACATGCAAAAATATGTATTGAAAACAGTGAAGATGTATATGATGCCCTGGCCTTATCAAAGATGTTAGGGGAGGATATTGATGATAGAATTAAAAGCTATGCCAAATGCATAAGCAAGAGCACCTTTAATTTTTTAAGTTGGCTAAAAGACGATTATAGAAAAAAGCTGAGTAGCTATTTACGTCAAAATTTTGATGTCGTTTTCGAAGAAATACATGGTAGACCGCCAGAATAATTATTATTGTTCAAATCTCCAAGCCACAAATCTACTCTGTTTGTTGCCTTGGGTCATTTCAATGGTCTTATGATCGGCCTTTAATTTATTGAGTTGTTTATATATTTTGGGCAAATTTTCTTTTTTGGAGACCAAGGAAGTAAACCAACCTATTTGTTTTTTATAACCTACACTTTGCTTGATCATACGCTTAATAAATAAGGCCTCTCCACCATTGCACCATAGCTCATTGGCCTGTCCGCCGAAATTCAAAGTAATTTCTTTAAAAGTCGAGGCTTTTCCATCTTTTTGCGCTAGATTCCTAAGTTTTCGAAGATTGGATTTTGTGGCAGATTCCTTGGAAGAATAGAAAGGAGGGTTACACATGGAGAATTGAAAATACTCCCCAGGGTTGATAATTCCTTCAAAAATATTCGCATGTTTTTTTTGATGCCTAATTTCAACATTCCTTTTCAACGGTTCAGATGCTTCAATATTAGATTGGGCCGCAGCAATGGCATTCGGATCAGTATCTGCGCCAACCATATGCCAATTATAGATTTGCGATCCTAAAATAGGATATATAGCATTGGCACCAACTCCAATGTCCAGTCCTCTTATATTTTTGGTAATGCCATCGTCAGCCAGCAAATCCGAGATATAATGAATATAGTCTGCTCTACCGGGAACAGGAGGACATAAATAATGCTCAGGGATGTTCCAGTCTTTATGCTGGTAATGATGCTTAAGAAGTGCTTTATTTAATTGAAGGACAGCTTCACTGTTTGCAAAATCTACCGTCTTGGTTCCGTGTTTATTGACGAATACAAATTTCACCAGTTCCTTATTGCTCTTGATTAAAGCATCAAAGTCATAGGATGTGTTATGAATATTTTTCGGGTGCAAAACTGTACGAATGAAGGATTTCTAGACTGTG
>CAXMOE010000211.1:0-3780 GCA_964194835.1 uncultured Flavobacteriaceae bacterium
TCTTGCCATTGGACCCATGCTACAGGGACTTAATAAGCCAGTAAATGATTTAAGTCGTGGTTGCACGGTAAATGATATTTTTAATACCGTTATCATTACGGCCATTCAGGCAGAAGGAATTTAAAAATAAAAGTTGAAGGCTATTTATTACAAAAAAAATGAAAGTACTGATCATTAATTCCGGGAGCTCATCTATAAAATATCAGGTGATCGATATGCCTTCACAACAGCTGGTCTGTCAAGGGATTATTGAGCGGATTGGTTCAAAAGTATACGACAAATAGTTTGGATTTACGGGAAGTGGCCGAAATAACGAATCATAAAATAGGATTAAAAAAAATAGCTGACTCTCTTCTAAATACCAAAAATGGAGTAATCCGCGATGCCAAAGAAATCCAAGTTGTGGGGCACCGGGTGGTACATGGCGGGAAAACTTTTTCAAAAACAACCCTTATCAATGCAGCCATAAAAGATAAAATTAAAGAATACGCTGCCTTGGCACCCTTGCACAATCCCCATAACCTTGAAGGTATTGTTATGGCGGAACAGGTTTTCCCTTCTGCCAAGCAAGTAGCCGTCTTTGATACGGCATTTCACCAAACCATGCCGATAAAGGCTCGTAAATATGCCATTCCCAATGCTTTGTTCACCGATCACGATATACAGGCTTATGGTTTCCATGGAATAAGCCATAAATATGTCTCACAAAAAGCCATCGAACATCTGCAACTCAAGAAATCGAAAATAATTACAATTCATCTTGGAAACGGATGTAGTGCAACTGCCGTAAAAAATGGGGAAAGTATAGATCATAGCTTAGGATTTGCTCCTTCCAACGGACTCATAATGGGCTCTCGATCTGGGGATATAGATCACTCCATTATTTTTTACTTGGCCAATTCCTTGGGGTATAGTTTAACCGAAATAAATGAGTTGCTCATTAAAGAAAGTGGAATGCTCGGGCTTACGGGCTTCAGTGATCTAAGGGATATTCAATCTGAGGCATCAAAGGGCAACAAAGCATGCGTCTTGGCACTGGATATGAACGCCTATCGAATTAAAAAATATATCGGGTCATACATGGCGGCAATGAACGGATTGGATTCGATTGTATTTACTGCCGGAATTGGGGAAAATTCCAGTGAACTCCGGAAACTTGTATGTGCTGACTTGCAATATTTGGGAATTGAATTGGATGAGGAAAAAAATGAAAGCAAGGCCCAAGGAATACGGGAAATAAACAGCACCACTTCCCCGGTAAAAATATTGGTAATCGCTACCAACGAGGAATTGGAAATTGCAAAGCAGGCCTATGGGCTGTTGTCCTAGCGGAATGAACCATTAGAAGGTGTTTTATTGCTTCAAGTCTGGGCATTAAACATATTATCTTGGGATAAATCCAACCTTCATCCCGGGGTAATCAAATACAATCTTAAAGGGTTGAACAACCTGTCCGCCCAAAAAGCCCTCCGTATAAAGATCAGCCTCCCCATCATTTCCTTGCATAAAGATAGTTGTAACATTATTTGTACGATGTCCAGCTATTTCAAACCACTCCAGTTTCCCAATTTTAACTTCCACTGCACCGCCAGCGCCTTTTATCTGTCCCTTTTCGGTCTTCCGGCCCACAAGCAAATCCAACCTTTGTACCGCCATGGAATGAAAAATAGGTCCTTTATCACCCGCCCCTGTATCTATAAGAAATAATCCATTTTTGCCTCCTTCAAATTTGGATTGCACATAAGGTACGTTCCAGTGTAAAAAAAGCTGTTCCGAATATTGTTCTTCAAGATTATAAACCGAGGGATTGTATACTGAAATCTTGCCTTTAAGCATGTCTATTTCCATTACACTACGGAGTAAAACATCCCAACCAAGAACACCCATAACAGGTTCTCCCAAGATACGGCTCGCTTTACCGGGTCCTGCAGGAAATGTTCCAAAATTCATCTGTTCTATCAGTAAAGGTCCAAGCTTGATATTTTTTGCTGTGACGATATCCTGTTTGTCCGTAGTACCCCCAATACCTCCCATTGCCATTTCGCCAACAACTGGAAAATCGAAGTCTTTAGCAATATCCTCATTGATCAAGGACATCCCCGCTCCACTATCAAAAAGAAACCAGCCAACATCTTTTCCCTGTATCAATGGTTTAATGAATATATGACCTGTGTTGGCCCTACGTACCTTAAGTTCTGGGCTTATTTGGTCATCAAAGGAAACTCCGTTGGCTCTGTATGTTGGTCTTTTATACCAATCTAGCGGTTTTACCACCTTTTCAATGGATAAAAAGGTGTAGGATGCCAAAGGAAAACCAGTCTGAATCAATATTTCCTTTGGAACTTTAATTGAATTTTGCTCCAAAGACCCAATAAAACTTATAGATTCTTGGTAGGGAGAGTTTATGGCCGTCAATTTGTTTAAAGAACCATTTTCATAATCCAAAGAAAATTTAAGTATTCCATCGTCCAGTCTTAAGGTGTCTTTTAATATCTTAATTCCTTTTTTACCCTGCCAATTTTCCATCAAGGGCCAATGAACCATCTTCATAAACTCCTTTTCTGAAAAATCAATTTCATAGGGGCCTACTCCATTTTCCATTCGCCAAATCTGTTCGCCATCATAGCAAGTTATTTGATTGGCCCAACCCCCAATCTTTGTAAGAAACCTACTCTCTTGGTCCATATACAATTCCAAAGATAATTCGGCCCCTTCATAGTTGGCAATTCCCTTGATCAACATTACTTCGGTATCATCTGGAACATCAGATTTGGGAGCAATATTTGCACAACCAAAAACCAACAAAAGGCATATACTGCCTAAAAATATTCTTTTCATCTCTTATCAAATTTCCAAAAATAGATGGATCATCTATTGCTATTAATAAATTAAATAAAAACAATGTAAGAACTCTGGATAAACGTATTTATGATATCCTTACATTCTTCATTGTCTAAGACCCTCTCTTCCACTCCCTTTAGCCTTAGCAGATTTTATAACTCTAGAAAGGTCTCATTCTCATCGATTACCCCCTTTGGCATCTCGTAAAACAGTATGGCATGGTTCACATAGGGCAAAGCGTCAAAGTTGTATGTAAGGTGCATTTCTCGTAAGTTTAAAAGTGGTTTTTCAATATTATAAGACCTTAATTTCGGCCAGTAATTCTTGTAAGGAAATCTTGGCGTCGCCAAATAACATACTATTTTTTTCATGAAAGAACAACTGATTTTGAATTCCAGCATAACCTGCACTCATGCCTCGTTTCATTACAATAACACGTTTGGCTTTCCACACATTTAGTACAGGCATTCCATAAACCGGACTACCCGGATCGTCCAAAGCGGCTGGGTTCACCACATCATTTGCTCCTACTACAAGCACCATGTCCGTATAATGAATTGCCACATTGGCTTCTTCCAAATCCAATAGTTTTGGATAAGGCACATCTGCCTCAGCCAACAACACATTCATGTGCCCTGGCATACGGCCTGCTACTGGGTGAATGGCATAGGTTACATCTACCCCGTTTGCAGATAACATGTCATCCAATTCCCTTACCACCTTTTGTGCTTGTGCAACTGCCAAACCATATCCCGGAACAATCATCACGGACTTTGAATAGTATAGTTGAATAGCTGCATCGTTTATGGTAACCGATTTAGCGATTTGACCGTTATCGCCAGCTATGGCAGTTGTATCCTCGGTTCCAAAACCACCCATCAATACTCCAATTAAAGAACGGTTCATAGCTTCACACATTAACACGGTAAAAATTATTCC
>CAXMOE010000212.1:0-3403 GCA_964194835.1 uncultured Flavobacteriaceae bacterium
AGATGAAACTATAACAATGAACACAAACAAAAAATGACGCAGGTCATATCCACCAACTCTTTAAATATGATTTTTGTCATATGAATTAAATGTATCTATAACTAACTTTAATTCCAGAATTTAAAATAAGCGTAATCATGAAAAAAAATCTATATAACACTAAAAGATCGTTAAGTCATAATCCCAATTGGCAAGAACTTTATGTGTTGTCCGAACATTGGAGGTCTGATCTCGAATTTTACAACGATGATCTTCGCTTTTTACATCACCTAATTGAGAAATATTTTATCTGGATCACAAAGTCTGAAAATTTGGAATTGGCAAGGGAAATAAAAGTGAATTTATTTAAAGTGAAAAAAAAATGTCAGGACTTAATTGATAAGGTTGGTAAACACATTATTCAACTTGGACACCAAATTGAAAAATCGAAAATGGATGATGCTGGAATTTTTGTAATGGAACATGAGCATTTGGAGAACGAAATCGCCGATTTTGTAAAATCTTTTAGAGACAATCGTAGAGAGGTTTTTGCCATTACAAATTATGTGATAGATAGTGAAGAACTCGCAAATATTCTGGCGTTCTAAGAATTGAATTAATAAATCCCGGAAATGAACAATTTGCAATCTGTGTTGACTGAAATAACCGAGCTAACAAATAGCATAGCAACCAACTATCCGGAACTATATCAATTTTTTGACGAAAATCCAATGACCATTCCTGCATCAGGACATCCAAATATTGATAAGGAGGCCATGCAGGCATATTTAGAGAGCTTAAAACAATTATTGAAACATCATTTGGAAACACACAAAAAAGAATAAGCCAATATGAGCTTTCAAATAGAACGCATTGACACTTTTATTAATTTTCGAACCTCCGTAGATCAGTTTTAAGCCTAATAAGCTCCTGTTGCATCTCCTCTACTCTACCCAATAGGTGATAAATGGCTTCAATACCTTCTAAATTTATTCCCAACTCATGATATAAACGGACCATTTTTTCCAATTTTGGGAGTTCTTCCTTACGGATATAGCCTTGTTGCTCAATGAACATCACGTCTATTAATTCGTATTCCCCTAAGACCATAACAAAGGATTCTTCAATGCCATGACCGATGCAAAAATCTTTTATTGTACTGTAATATTTTGTTTTCATGAAGATTTTTTTAGAGATTGGTTTTGGCCAATTCATTGAATAGTTCCATCTGTTTCTCTGTAATTTTGGAAGGGATTTTTATTGAGTAGGTGATAATGAGGTTTCCAAATTGACCCTCCTTTTTATACTTCGGAAATCCCTTTCCAGCAAGTTTCGCCTTTGTCCCATTTTGAGTAGAAGGGGATACTTTTAGTTTAACTTTACCATCAAAAGTATTGGTGGTGATATCTCCGCCGAGTACCGCTGTAGTTAATGGTATTTCAACGGATTTGTACAAATCTGCACCTACCCGCTTAAATTCAGTGTTATTTAGGATTGATAAGGTCAAATATAAATCTCCTTTAGGTCCACCATTAACTCCCGGCCCACCATACTTAGCAATTTTAATGGTTTGTTGGTCCTCTATTCCTGCAGGGACCGTAATTCGAATGTTTTTATCATTTATGGTAAGTGTCTGCTTATGGGTAGTGTATACATCAGTAAGGTTTAACCGTAGCTTGGCATTGTAATCCTGTCCCCTAAATCTTGCCTGACCTCTACCGGATCTAAAATCTGACGCTCCGAACAAGTCATTAAAGAAGTCCGAGAATTCCTGGGATGATTGCCCACTTGCATATTTATACCCCCCAAAACCGCCACGTCCATGTGATTTTCTTGCCTTTTCAAATTCGTCGGCATGTTGCCAATCTTTACCGTACTGATCGTATTTTTTTCTTTTTTCGGGATTACTCAGTACCTCGTTGGCTTCATTAATTTGTTTGAATTTCTTTTCTGCCTCCTTGTCATTCGGGTTAAGGTCTGGATGGTATTTACGTGCCAGCTTTCGGTATGCTTTCTTGATTTCTCCTTCCTTGGCAATTTTATTGAGTCCTAATACTTTATAATAGTCTATAAATTCCATACAACCAGTTCTATATTGGAACATGTTATCGCAATCAATATGCTACAACCTCCATATTATTTAATATTGGGGCGACCTCTTTAGGTGATACAACGGCTTAACATCTTCAAATGTGTATATTAAGATAGTATATACTACTCATTTGCAATGACTGTCCCGAACTATCCGAATTCTTCCATAAAATTAACTTGCGACAGCCTTTTTTTAAGTTCTGTTTTGGCGGCATTGTAGCCAATTTCAAAAACCTCATCCAAGTGGTTCGTAGCGAAAAGACTATGATTACCCAATTCCTCTGGATAAATTACAAGATTACAACGCGAAAACTTGACAATGGAATCTCTATGGCTTTTAAGATGGAACGCACGATCAATGACATTGTAGGAATGCTTAAATTCATCGACCATCATTTCTTTTATTGGACTATCGTAAACCCCATAGATTTCCTTGCATTTATGGGCAATAGGCTGTATCGGAAAATTGTCCAATATTCCGCCATCTGAAAATAATGAATTGTCAATTGCCACTGGAGTAAAGACTCCTGGGAAGGATAATGAAGCCAATATGGATAAAATTAAATCTCCTTCATGAAAAACCTTAGTTGTGCCATTCACTAAATCAGTTGCTGAAACATATAATTTTTTGGAAAGTGATTCAAAACTGTTCTCGGGAAAATATTCCAATAAATAACTACAAAAAGATTCAGTGTCCACAAATCCTGGTTTCCCCCTAGCGTACCGTGAAATAGTGAATAGATTTACATTCTTAAAAGCGTTAAGTATCTCCTCCGGAGAGTAATTTGCTGCATAAAGTGCTCCGGCAAAGGCCCCTGCACTTGTACCTGATATGATGCTTGGGTAGATTCCATATTCATTCAGGGCTTTAATGGCTCCAGCGTGGGCTGCACCTCTATGTCCGCCACCTGATAGCACTAATCCAATTTCTTTTTTCATTTCCATTAGTATTGAAGGTTAATTGCAATCGTCGTAATTCCTAATATCAAGATCAGATAAAGGACGCGCGTCTATAAGGGGTTGGTAATCCTGGGTACATTAACTAGGGGTTGAAATAAATCAGTAATGTTCAAAATCCAAACAAATCATGGGTCAGAGGCACACTATTTACCAATAGACCAAAATCCCAAATCGTACCCAATTTCTTGACAAATGTTTACAAGGTCAAACTTATGGGTAGATATCCGGTATTATATAAATAGATTGGTTATTCAGATATCAAAACTAAGGCTGTTGAAGGAAAATATAAATGATAAATATCAGCTTGATCAAAATAAACACTAATAGGTTGCATGAATTAGATCAAGTTTTTTAATGTAGACTTTATGATTAC
>CAXMOE010000212.1:3434-3753 GCA_964194835.1 uncultured Flavobacteriaceae bacterium
AAAGACGTATTTGTCAACAAGCACCTCATTTTATTGTATCCTATATGAATTACAGTACTAGGACTCATTAAATTATTTTCTTTGCTTCATTTCATCGGGCACTTCATTATCTTTATGATTAAAATTTTTCCAAATGAGTTGGATACAAACAATCAACTACGAGAAGGCCAATCCAGATTTAAAGCGAATTTATAACCGAGTTAAAGGTCCAAATAATAACATCGACAATGTTTTATTGATTCATGGCTTGCGACCCCACTCATTAACGGGACATATGTCCTTATACAAAAGTGTCTTGCACCATTCCAATAATACGCTT
>CAXMOE010000213.1:0-3723 GCA_964194835.1 uncultured Flavobacteriaceae bacterium
AGGGAACGGCTATAGTGGTTTCACCATTGATTGCCTTGATGAAAAATCAGGTTGATGCCATACGTGGGGTATCTTCGGAAGTAGGCATTGCACATGTCCTAAATTCTTCCCTCACCAAGACCGAAATTAAGCAGGTAAAAAATGATATTACGGAAGGTATTACCAAATTGCTGTATGTAGCTCCCGAATCATTGACCAAAGAAGAATATGTAGAATTTTTACAGTCGGTCACCCTATCATTTGTTGCAGTGGACGAGGCGCATTGTATTTCGGAATGGGGACACGATTTTAGGCCTGAATATCGAAATTTAAGATCCATTGTAGGCCGACTGGGAGAAAATATTCCCTTGATTGGTCTTACAGCCACGGCAACGCCCAAGGTACAGGAGGATATTATAAAAAACCTGGGTATTCCGGATGCCAAGCTCTTCAAAGCCTCATTTAACAGACCCAATCTATATTACGAGGTACGCCCAAAGACCCAGAATGTGGCGGGTGACATTATTCGTTTTGTTAAACTTAATTCGGGCAAATCGGGAATTATTTATTGTTTGAGCAGGAAAAAGGTTGAGGAATTAGCGCAAATATTACAAGTTAATGGAGTAAGTGCGGTTCCCTATCATGCAGGTTTTGATGCCAAAACGCGATCAAAACATCAGGACATGTTCCTAATGGAGGACGTAGATGTGGTGGTGGCTACAATAGCGTTTGGAATGGGTATAGATAAGCCAGATGTTCGCTACGTTATCCATCACGATATCCCTAAAAGCATTGAAAGTTATTATCAAGAGACCGGAAGGGCCGGTAGGGATGGGGGAGAAGGTCATTGCCTGGCTTTTTATTCCTATAAGGATGTTGAAAAGTTGGAAAAATTTATGTCGGGTAAGCCGGTTGCGGAACAGGAAATCGGGAGTGCCCTATTACAGGAAATCGTGGCCTATGCCGAAACCTCAATTTCGAGGCGGAAGTTTATGTTGCATTATTTTGGGGAAAAGTTTGATGGTGTGAATGGCGATGGGGCTGATATGGATGATAATGCCAGAAACCCAAAGGAACAACAGGAGGCCATGGAGCAAGTGGTGAAACTGATTCAAGTGGTCCAGGGAACCATGGAAAAATTTAAATCCAAAGAAATAGTAAATACGCTGGTGGGCAAGGTAAATGCACTTATTTCATCACATAAAACCGACGAAAAACCATTTTTTGGAATAGGTTCCGATAAGGAAAATGGCTATTGGATGGCATTGATTCGTCAGGTATTGGTGGCCGGCCTGCTCAAGAAAGAAATTGAACAATATGGTATACTGCACGTCACCCAAAAGGGGGAGGAGTTCCTGAAATCTCCTACGAGTTTTATGATGACCAGAGACCATATCTACAACAAGGAGACAGATGATGCAATAGTGAGCGCCGCAAAGGCAGGCAATGGAGTAGCGGATGATAAATTGTCGCGAATGTTGAAAGATCTTAGGAAAAAAGAGGCCAGTAAGATAGGAGTGCCACCATTTGTGGTATTCCAGGATCCATCTCTGGAGGATATGGCGTTAAAATATCCTATTTCCATGGCTGAATTATTGAATATTTATGGAGTGGGCGAAGGAAAGGCGAAAAAATACGGACGCCCTTTTATAGAAATGATTTCTTCCTATGTGGATGAGAATGATATTCTACGGCCAGATGATCTAGTGGTAAAAAGTACTGGAGCCAATTCTGCCCTTAAATTGTACATTATCCAAAACGTGGATAGAAAGTTGCCATTAAATGATATTGCGTCTGCCAAAGGGCTTGAAATTTCCAATTTGATCAAGGAAATGGAGCAGATTGTTTTCAGTGGCACTAAATTGAATCTGGGTTACTGGATCGATGAGATTTTGGATGAGGACCAACAGGAAGAAATCCATGAATATTTTTTGGAAGCTGAGACCGATGATCTTGATGATGCCCAAAAAGAATTCGATGGGGATTATGAAGATGAGGAACTACGACTTTACCGACTAAAGTTTATTAGTGAAGTGGCGAACTAAGTCTTTGCCAATTCAAAGTCCCTATGAACTTGTTTCATTTTTATTCCAATATTCCCTCATAGAGTTGTAATCTCAATCTTTAGGGTGCGGATGCACCACCTTTTGTATTTACACGTTTTAATTGTCGTTGTATTTTCTTTATTGCAGATTCAATCGATTTTTCAGGTTCAATAATATTATACTCTCCCCAAAAATCGGGATCTGAGAATCCAATTGCCTCTTCACTCAAAATAATGGTCGATTTCAGTCTATCCTTTAATTTTGGGATTTGATCTGATATATTTTTTTTCCAATCTGTCACGGCCATTTCACATGTCATACTATACACGGAATTAAAAAGTTTTTTGTCCCAATTCACTTTAAATTCCAGCAACACATTGCTATATCCATAATACCATCTTCCGTTTTTTTCCCTATAATCAACTCTGTAGGCTACTTCTGTCGGGTAGACCTTGGCATTTCTAGGTTTTTTACGGACAAACATCTTGGCAGCCTCTACCCGATCTGTGATATTCAAAGAATATATGGCACTGGTAAGGATTTTGTTTTCGGCATCTATATAGAGTTTACCAGTATACAAAGGATATTTAATATGACTTCGCTGTTCAAAATTAACAACGTAAATATTTTTGTTGTTGATTCTGGTTGAATGGTCAAAACTGAAACGATAGTCCGAAATGGATTCTGAAGAAAAGATATAATCCGGATATTTTATAATGTCTACGAAAAGGGCATTAAAAGGACCTCCCTGTAATTTTAATGCTATGGTGTCCAGCTTACTATAATCTGTACTTTTTCTTGCTTTATAAAGCTTAACTGCGTCTTTTCGGCTCGAAGTATAGGGCGTTTTATAGATGTTTACCACTGCTTCGGAAAGTGAAACGTTCTTTCTTCTTTTTTTAATGGTTTCCCTGTAGAAAGCGGTCATTACTGTGTGGTCCTTAAAATAATTTTCACCTCTCTTGGCCAAGGTTTCGCGGACTAAGGATTCGGCGTTTTTGGGAACACTTATATTCACCTCGGACAATTTGGTAATAGATACCTCCAGACTTACAATGTTCTTATCCTTTTTTAGTAGTGACAATGGGATTGACTTAGTTTTGTAGCCGAGAAAAGAGATAAGTACTTCGCCTTCATAAGTAGATTTTGGTATTTTTAGTAAAAAATCGCCTTCTGAATTGGTAACGTTACTAATATTAGAGCCTTCCAAGGTAATTGTGGCAAAGACCAAAGGTTTTTTTGTAACCATGTCCATTACCTTGCCCTTGTACTGATTGAATGCTATGACATCCTGCTGTTGGTCTTCTTGAAAAAGATTGGATGCATGAACAGTTCCGTTTAGACCTAAAAACAACATAAATACTAGTGCTGTTGCCAAGGATTTTTGAGGGATTGATTGTATGAATTGTTTCATAACGATGTTTTATTAAAATTATCTTTTATAGCAATATGATGTTTTTCCCTAAGTTAATGATTTTAAGTGGTATAATATGTTAAATATTTGTTGTACTTATCCCCAAGAATGGGAATAAAAAGATGAAATAATCTAGCATTTTCCATCGTCATCTTTTGCCTATTTGAGATTTGTGGAATACTGATTTTTATTTTTCACCAAGGTCATTCGATAAATTGATTAATAGGTATCGTGAGCCGATACTTTTTGTTTCCAATATTATAGCTATAAGTCCGGGAATTAATC
>CAXMOE010000214.1:0-3691 GCA_964194835.1 uncultured Flavobacteriaceae bacterium
TTCGAACTAACAATTACGGTGGTTCGGCATGGTTGTTGAGGCCTATAATAGATAAGATATACTGAGTATAACTCCAAAAAAAGCTGCTATGAAAAATATCAAGATTTTGGCATTACCCGTTCTTATACTGCTATTTATAAGTTCGTGTACTTCCGTACGTGTTATGACCGATTATGACAAAGAAGCGAATTTTAACACCTATAAAACCTATGCGTTTTATAAAACAGGGATCGATAAGGCCCAAATATCCGATCTGGATAAAAAAAGAATCCTAAAGGCCATAGAGACCGAAATGAGCTCTCGAGGTTTTGAAAAATCGAAACAACCCGATCTATTGGTAAGTATATTTACCAAGGAAAGGGAAAAAGTAAATATATACAATAACTACGGTTACGGTTACGGTTACGGTTGGGGATGGTATCCTTATTATTGGGGAGCTTACGGCTATGGTCGTGGTTATGGAAATAACGTAAGTACTTCAACGGAAGGTTCTTTATATATAGATTTGATTGATTCCAAAAAAAAGGAACTGGTATGGCAAGGCAAGGGTATTGGAACGCTTAGCAATACCAAAAATATAGCTAAGAAAGAAGAACGTATTAAGGAATTTGTTTCAGAAATACTACAAAAATACCCTCCAACTATAGCATCGAATTAAAATATAGACCGCCCCAACAAAGGGCGGTTTTTTCTTTTGGAATTACCCTATGTTTAAGATTGCGTGCATTCGTTTTTTGTACATTTGGGTATCACAAAAAGATTTTAATGTCTTACGAAAGCAATAACATCCTAGACAAACTGCCCGAGCATCTTAAGCAATTCATTAAACCGCAAAATTATAGTGACTATACTACTATTGACCAAGCAGTATGGCGTTATGTAATGCGCAAGAATGTGGATTATTTGAGTAAGGTTGCACATACGTCTTATGCAGAAGGGCTTAAGAAAACAGGGATTTCAATTGACCACATTCCCAATATGTACGGAATGAACCGAATCCTAAAAGAAATTGGATGGGCGGCAGTTGCCGTTGATGGTTTTATCCCCCCCTCTGCTTTTATGGAGTTCCAAGCATACAATGTATTGGTTATTGCTTCGGATATAAGGCAATTGGAACATATAGAATACACCCCTGCCCCTGATATAATACATGAAGGTGCTGGTCACGCACCCATCATCGCCAATCCTGAATATGCAGAATACTTGCGGCGATTTGGGGAAATTGGTTGTAAGGCGATTTCCAGCGCCAAGGACTATGAACTCTATGAAGCTGTACGACATTTGTCGATCATCAAGGAGGCGTCGGGGACACTCCAGGAAGAGATAGAAAACGCAGAAAATCATATTACCGAACTACAACAGAATATGGGGGAACCCAGCGAGATGGCCCTCATTAGAAACTTACACTGGTGGACCGTGGAATATGGATTGATCGGAACTGTAGACCAGCCAAAAATTTATGGTGCCGGACTCCTTTCATCGATTGGCGAAAGTGCTTGGTGCATGACCAATAAAGTAAAAAAAATACCCTATTCCATTGAGGCAGCACATACCTCTTTTGATATTACCCAACCACAGCCGCAGCTTTTTGTAACTCCGGATTTCGCTTTTCTGAGTCAGGTTTTGGAAGAATTTGCCAATACAATGGCATTACGAAAAGGCGGATTAAGTGGCCTTAAAAAACTTATACATTCCAAAGCTCTAGGTACGATAGAACTCAGTACAGGATTACAAATTTCAGGAGTTTTTGAAAGTGTTATTGAACATGAAAGAAAATCCGCATATATCCAAACCCTAGGAAAAACAGCATTGTCCTATCGCGAAAAAGAATTGGTGGGACATAGCATCAAGCATCATGCTGATGCTTTTGGATCCCCTATAGGAAAATTAAAGGGCATTAACCTTGCCATTGAGGATATGAGCCCCCGGGATCTTAAGGCCTACAATATTTATGAAGGCGAGAAGGTATCCTTGGAATTTGAAGGAGGCATAAGAGTGAAAGGGGATATTATTACAGGAACCAGGAACCTAAGGGGTGAGATTATCCTTATCAGTTTTAAGAACTGCACCGTTACCCATGGAGATTTAGTATTATTTAAACCAGAACAGGGTATCTATCACATGGCAGTAGGGGAAAAAATTGTATCTGTATTTAATGGTCCTGCGGATTTAAATAGTTTCAATTTGGTAACTCATGAGCTCACAGAAACAACCATAAAATCGGAGAAAACTGCTAAAAGAGTACAACTGGAACTGCTCTACCAGCAAATCAGGGATTTTAGGGAAGGAAAAAATACCACCATATCCCGTAGCAAAGTGTTTCGGGAGGTGCTTGCCAACCACCCTGCGGATTGGTTATTGTCGGTTGAATTATACGAACTGGCCAAAAACAATAACGATCTGGAATTTGCCAAAGCAATCAGGTCCCATTTGGAACATGTAAAACAAGGTAATCCAAAGTTGGGACACTTAATTGATGATGGAATTGTGCTTGTGGACGAGAGTTTGGTCAGTTAACATCAGGCAAAACAAACTCCATAAACGGATATCCCTTTTTAAGAGCTGTAATTTTTCCCTGCAACGACTGTACAAATTTTTTGTGCTGATCGGATTCAGGGTTAAAAGGCCTGTGACTAAGGCCTTTTTGAACTTCCTCTACCTGTTCCATAACGGCATATGCTTGTTCTGAAATCCAGGCCGACTTAAATTTTTCCCAGATATAATCAATGGCCAATTTATTGGGATGTACCATATCGGCTCCGTAAAAGCGATAATCACGTAGCTCATCCATCTGAATTTCATACGAAGGGAAATAGGAAAGTTTGCTTCCGTTAATTACCTGATGAATTGCTGTAAAAAGATGTGCCTTACTCTGTTGGTTTTCCACAAATCCATCTTTAAGATGTCGTACCGGAGATACGGTAAAAATAATTTTTGCTCCAGGGTTGATAGATTTTATGTGCCTAACCATATTTTCCATATTAGTCGTTATGGCATCCACGGAAAGCAGTTCCTTTGAAAACAGTTTCTGCGGCATCTTATGGCAATTTGCCACCAGAGACCCGGTACTTTTATAGCGATACACCCAAGAAGTCCCTAAGGTGATGATGATATGGGTTGATTGTTTAATTTGCTTGGACGTATCCTTTATTGCTGTATTAAGTTTATGGAGTAAACCTTGCTCCGATGAATCGCTTAAATTGGAATGGGCATCAAAACAATACCAGCGTTCATTGTGAAAAAAAATATCTGTCGCCCCATATGTTTTTCCCTCAATAGCACGTACCACAAAATTTTCTATGGCCTGGGGATGAAACAATATTCCAAAACGATTTTGCAACAATCGAAACTTATAATATTCCAATTGTTCCCCCATATTTTCCACAAAGCAAGACCCAATCAATAATAATTGACTCTGGTAATCAATAGGATCTTCTCCTGATAATAACGGAATTTGGGTCTGTAACTTCATATGATTTCAATTGCCGATCCTAAGAGAGATAATCCTTGGCTTTCTCCAAGGCCTCTTCGATACCAGAAGGATTTTTCCCCCCGGCAGTAGCAAAGAAAGCCTGTCCACCACCCCCTCCTTGGATGAATTTGCCAAGCTCTCGAATTATAGTTCCTGCATTGAGTTGTTTTTCTGCAACCAATTCCTTGGAAATATAGCAGGATAACAAAGCTTTGCCAT
>CAXMOE010000215.1:0-3307 GCA_964194835.1 uncultured Flavobacteriaceae bacterium
AAGGAAATCATCACCAATGTGCTCGATTTTGATTTCCCCGTTGTGGAGCTTGAAAAAAACGTGGCCACTTTGGAACTTTTTCATGGCCCCACCATGGCCTTTAAAGATGTGGGTGCCCGCTTTATGGCACAGTGTCTAAGTTATTTCTCGAAAGGAAGTAACACCGAAGTCACCGTTTTAGTAGCCACCTCAGGAGATACAGGTGGCGCAGTGGCCAATGGTTTTTTAGGCGTTAAAGGTGTTAAGGTGGTAATTCTATATCCTAGTGGAAAAGTAAGTGACATTCAAGAAAAACAATTGACAACTTTAGGTCAAAACATTACAGCCTTAGAGGTCAACGGAACATTTGACGATTGCCAAGACATGGTAAAAACTGCCTTCTTGGATCAAGAATTATTACAAGAAATGCAGTTGACCTCAGCCAACTCCATTAACGTGGCACGTTGGTTACCCCAACTGTTTTATTTTATGTTTGCTTACAAACAAGCAAAAGCCAAAGTCAAAGAAATTATATTTTCCGTGCCAAGCGGAAATTTTGGGAATATTTGTGCAGGAATGGTTGCCCAACGCTTGGGATTACCTGTAAGTCACTTTGTTGCATCTACCAATGTTAACGATATAGTTCCTCTTTATATGGAAAATGGACAATATACACCGAAACCTTCCATTGCAACCATTTCCAATGCCATGGATGTGGGCGACCCCAGTAATTTTATAAGAATACGGCATTTATTCAATGATGATTTTGAGAAGTTAAGTCAAAATCTATCTTCATATACTTTTACTGATGATGAAACTAAAGCTGCCATGCTCAAAATCTATAATGATTGTCGCTATGTAGCAGACCCACATGGTGCGGTGGGATATTTGGGATTGAAAAAATACCAGGAGACCCATACGGATACCTATGGCATATTTTTGGAAACAGCCCATCCGGTAAAATTTTTAGACGTGGTAGAAGCTACAATTGAGGAAAAAATTGATCTCCCAGAGCAAATTGCGAAACTAATGGATAAAGAAAAAAAATCCATTCTGATTTCATCTTATGAAGAATTAAAACAATTTTTGTTTAAGCTTTAATTAGGTTTTTCTTTCACATTTTAAAAACTCACTTGCATTTTCCTTTTTATTGTACCCCTATCATTGCAAATGGCATTGTCAAAAAAGATTTTAGCTTCCCTTATGTGATCGATTAATTTTCAATAAATTTGCGTCCTTAAACAAATAGAATGAAAAATACAGCCTTGACCCATGTACATCAGAATTTAGGAGCCAAAATAGTTCCTTTTGCAGGATATCTAATGCCGGTTTCCTATGAAGGGATAAACGTTGAACACGAGACTGTGCGTAATGGGGTGGGTGTTTTTGATGTATCCCATATGGGTGAATTTCTGATCGAAGGACCAAATGCGTTGGACCTGATTCAAAAGGTAACATCCA
This sequence comes from uncultured Flavobacteriaceae bacterium, assembly GCA_964194835.1. Classification (GTDB taxonomy): domain Bacteria; phylum Bacteroidota; class Bacteroidia; order Flavobacteriales; family Flavobacteriaceae; genus CAXMOE01. Next base: position 1,441 of record CAXMOE010000215.1, read on the forward strand.
ATGATGCCTCAAAATTAACAGTTGGAAAAGCACAATATAGTTGCTTGCCCAACGAAACAGGAGGTATTGTAGATGATCTTATTGTGTACAGAGTACAGGAAGAACTGTATTTGTTGGTTGTAAATGCTTCGAACATTGACAAAGATTGGGAACACATCGCCAAATACAATAAAGATATTGGCGCAACAATGCGCAATATTTCTGATGATTATTCACTTCTGGCAATTCAAGGTCCGAAAGCTATAGAGGCTATGCAATCCCTTACCTCTGTAGATTTGGCCAGCATAAAGTTTTACACCTTTGAAGTAGCGGATTTTGCGGGAATTGATCATGTGATAATTTCTGCCACAGGCTATACCGGATCTGGGGGATTTGAAATTTATTGTAAAAATGAAGAGGTAGAGCAAGTTTGGAAAAAGGTATTTGAGGCAGGCTCAGATTTTGGTATTAAACCTATTGGACTGGCGGCAAGGGATACCTTGCGTCTTGAAATGGGATATTGTCTATATGGGAACGATATTAATGACGTAACGTCACCTAATGAGGCAGGACTTGGGTGGATAACCAAGTATACCAAAGATTTTGTAAACAACGAGGCTTTAGCCAAGGAAAAAGAGCTGGGACCCACACGTAAGCTGGTAGGTTTTGAATTGAATGGAAGAGGTATCCCTAGACAGGATTACGATATATTGGATAGTAATGGAACTATTATTGGAACCGTAACTTCTGGAACCATGTCCCCCTCATTGGGCAAGGGCATTGGGTTGGGATATGTGCAGACGGAATTTTCCAAAATCGGCAATGAAATTTTCATACAGATTAGAAAAAATGCAGTTATAGCTACCGTAGTAAAACCACCATTTTACAAGGGCTAATGATAGATTTTCAAGAGATTATTGAAAATATTGCCGACGATCTCAAATCCGTTGAAGATCGGGGTATTGTTGCTTCTTATATTCCAGAACTTGCTAAAGTGAGCAAGAATAAGTTCGGGATGCACCTCATCGATGCGCAGAATAACAACTATAATACAGGAGATTCAGAAGAAGCTTTTTCAATACAGAGTATTTCCAAGGTACTTTCATTGGCACATGCCGTTGGAATAGTAGGAGACAAATTATGGAAAAGGGTGGATGTTGAACCATCGGGAGATCCTTTTAACCATCTATCGCTTTTGGAACTGGAAAATGGAATTCCAAGGAATCCACTGATAAATGCAGGGGCATTGGTTATATGTGATGTGTTGATAAGCTACTTAAAAAATCCAATAGAGGATTTCCTTTCTTATGTTAGAAATATAACAAACGATCAAGAAATCAATTATGATAAAAAGGTAGCCCAATCCGAAAAAAGAACTGGATTTAACAATTACGCCGCAGCTTATTTATTAAAATCCTACGGTAATTTGGTAAATGAGGTAGATACCGTATTGGATTTTTATTTCCACCAGTGTTCTATAACAATGTCTTGTAAGCAACTTGCCAAACTCTTTTATATCTTCATGAACAGGGGGAAATGTCTGCAAGGCAATGCCTACTTGAATATGAATCAGGTAAAACGAATCAACGCCATTATGCTTACCTGCGGCTTTTATGATGAAGCAGGTGAATTTGCCTTTGAAGTTGGCCTACCAGGAAAAAGTGGTGTTGGCGGAGGTATTGTGGCCTTATTACCAAATGAATTTTGTGTCGTTACTTGGTCACCAGGTTTGAACCCCAAGGGAAATTCCAAATTGGGAATGCTGGCTTTGGAACAATTGACGACTAGAACAGGTTTATCAATATTTTAGCCATTGGAATCAAAAAAAATACTCATATTGGGAGCAGGTGGATTCGTAGGTGGTGCCATCTATAAGGAGCTCTGCTCC
>CAXMOE010000215.1:3394-3679 GCA_964194835.1 uncultured Flavobacteriaceae bacterium
ATTACGGAATACGTGGCAAAACACAACTGTAGCATTTATTTCATTTCCTCTGCCAACGTCTTCGACGCATATAGTAAATATCCTTCCTATGAATATGATAAAACACTCTCGGAAAGCATCTATGGTAAATTAAAAATCAAAATAGAGAATATGTTGCTTCGCCTGCCTAAGGAGAAAATGTGTATTTTACGGGTGCCCATGGTCTATGGAAATACCTCTCCAAGAATAAAAGAAATCAAAACCGCCTTGGCTAACCAAGAACCGATAGAGGTATTTCCGAATCTT
>CAXMOE010000216.1:0-3409 GCA_964194835.1 uncultured Flavobacteriaceae bacterium
ATATTATTCCTTTTTTCTTTGCTAAATAGTTCCTTAGCTACAATTTTATTGACCCATGGTGGGTTTTTAATGATTTTGGTGGCAGTTTTTGTATTAAGGGATACGGAGTCTACCTTAAATAAGGTAACCTAAATTTATGTTTTGGATATGAAAAAAAAAATATGTCATTTGACCTCAGCCCATACAAGATATGATATTCGAATATTCCAAAAAGAATGTGTGTCATTAGCAAACCATGGATTTGATGTTTCCTTGATTGTTGCAGATGGCTTTCCAGACGAAGTATCGAAGGGGGTTAAAATCTATGGTGTTCCAAAGGGAACTTCGAAAATGAACCGTTTCTTAAAGGCTAGTAAAAATGTATACAAAAGAGCGATAGCTATAGATGCAGATATCTACCATTTTCATGATGCAGAACTTTTGCCATATGGCAACAAGCTACGTCGTCGAGGAAAACAAGTGATTTTTGATTCACATGAAGATCTACCGAGACAGATTTTGGGAAAACCCTATTTGCCCAAATATTCGCGAAAATTTTTGGCAAGTATTTTGGAGTGGTATGAGGATTATTGTTGCCAAAAGTATAATGCAATAATCACTGCAACCCCGTTTATTAATGAACGATTTTTAAGGATTAACCCCTGTTCTGTTAACGTAAACAACTACCCATTTTTAAATGAATTTAAGGCAGAGGTTAGTGCTGTCCCCAGAAACGGAAATAATGTTTGTTATATAGGTGGAATATCCAGAATTAGGGGGCTTATACAAGTCATTGAGGCCATCGAGAAAACCGAAGCTGTATTGCAACTTGCAGGGGGCATAGCCCCAAGTTATTTCGAGGAGGAATTAAAGAATACTGCTGGATGGGAAAAGGTAAATTACCATGGAAACGTATCCAGAGAGAAAGTAAAAGAAATATTAAATGGAAGCGTGGCAGGCGTTGTAACGTTTCTTTCGTATCCAAACCATATAAATGCCCAACCCAATAAGTTATTTGAATACATGTCCTCCGGCATACCGGTAATAGCATCCCACTATCCACTTTGGAAAGGAATTATCGAAAAATATGATTCTGGAATTTGTGTTGATCCCGAAAACAGTACTGAAATCGCCGATGCCATTACGTATCTGGTGAACAACCCGTCAATAGCAATTACGAAAGGCGTGAACGGAAGAATAGCAATAGAAGAGGTCTTTAATTGGGAACAAGAAGAAAAGAAATTAGTAAATTTGTATAATGCACTTTCCTAAAAATTTATTAATAAAGAAAAGGCTTCTTATTTTAATTACAACCAGTAACGTATTTTAAAACATAATTGTATTTATTATTGTGGGGGCATATGATATTAATTATATCATGGCATAACAAAATCTTCCAATTTTCCCAAAGCATTTATATCATCTCCGTTAAGGGCAACCAATTGCAAACTTACAGTGTTGTTCTTATTTACATATACAATAATGAAATTATCTTGTTTTCGTCCGCCCATTCCAGATGCGATCAATGTAATATTTTGGGTCTTTGAGTACATAAAACCACTTTCGTATACACCGGTATCACCAGCAAACATCACTACTTCATTTTCCAATGCTGCGAACAACGGATACACTTCGGTGAAGAAATTGATTTCTTCTGCCCTCCCAGAGGGTGAATTTGGAGGATAACCTTTGTATTGATTTTCTATATTCCACCAGAGCAATTGATGAAAAAAGACAAAAACATTGCGGCTTGTTTTCGCTTTGGTTTGTATTTCGTTTTGAAGCCAAGTCAATTGGTCACCGGAAATATTCCATTTGTTTAAATTGGGGTCCAAGATGATAAATAGATCCTTATTATGCACAAAACTTTGATAGGATGGCCCATATCTTTTTGTAAAAATTGCTCTTTTTTTCGAGTAGGCAATGTCATGATTCCCAGGAGCAAAATATACGGTTTTGCCTATACTGGCAACATCTGCATCCAATTCGTCCCACTCTTTTTCCAAGGCCCCGTTGTACACAATATCACCAGTAAAAACTCCAAATGCGATATTGGAATCATTTTTTATTAACCCCAACTTTTCCTTAAAGGGAGGATGAACTCCAATATTTGCTTCAGATTCCCCGGGATATCCATAGACATGTCCGGCTACAAAAAAAGAATATTCCAAAGGGTTCTTTACTGTTTGCGAGGAGGTACAGCAGATAATGGCCATAAATATGAGTATGCTTGTATATTTTAGCATTTTAAAAGGGGTTATTTATAATATGGTTTTTAATCTCGTTCAAAGCATCTATTTCATCTCCCCAACCTTGAATTGAGCTAATATCGGTTTTATTATAATTTAAAAACCATAATTCAATTATTCTAATTAAAGCACTATAGTTTGAAATCAAACTTTCATAGGTTGTGGCAATAATTACACGTTGATTCGGATCTTTAGGAATAGCAATTATCTTATAGTCCATTTCACTATTATCAATTAGTTTTAAAATAGCGATGGGGATAGTTTCAATAATACTACCCGTCTTTAACGATTCGGAAATAACAAGGATATCCAGGGCATCTCCATCTCCACCCATCGTTATATTGGATAGTGTAGATGGAATAAATCCGTAATTGGCAGGATAGGGCAAAAAGTCAATAATGCGCTCTTTGTTGTTTTTCTTATCGACTAAAAAATCATTTACAGTTTCATCGTACTCGTACTTTTTGTTGGTGCCAGCAGGGATTTCCACCACTGCATTTACGGTAGTTTCTGTAGCCATGGAAGGTAAGGTATAGTAATCCTTCACCGAACCACAACCAGATAGCGCTAAAAACCAGAGTAAAGCATGGACGTATAGAATCCATTTTCGAGTTTTCACAAAAAGGTTGAGCATAAATGATATATTTGAAGATGTATTATTTCTAAAGTTAGCCCATAATTACGAATTCATATTACATCTGAACCGGATGGTACAACAAATCGATTCCTGTAACGTATTTGGAATTCTTTGATAGCCTAGCATCTATTTGCTGCGAAAGTTGCCGGGCATCGTTATCATCTACAACAGCATATTTTAATTCAAGTACAATGTCATTGATACTTACGCCGCTATTTCCGTAATAAGAATAATTAGGATTATAAAATTCTTGATTAAAATCTACGGTTATACGGTATCGTCCACAAAAAGAAAGAAAATAACGTCGCTCATAAGTGTTTAATAAGGTTGGATGCAACACCTTTAAAGTCTGATTTAAAGCCGCATATTGTGCTGTATTATTTACCAAAAAAGTATAAACGTCAGCAGCACTCAGTTTATTCAAATCCAACGCTGCCATTTTCAAAGGAAATGAATCCTTATCCCCCGCCTCCCCTATTTTCTTTTTAACCTCAATCGTTGGGTTTTCAATTTGTGAAGTTGTTTGGCCATACCACCGCAACCG
>CAXMOE010000216.1:3419-3653 GCA_964194835.1 uncultured Flavobacteriaceae bacterium
TCCACATTCTGTTTATAGAAGTTATAATTAGAATCGTCAAAATAGATGTTATTTATTTTCCGTTTATGGAACACCTCCTTAAAACCGAATGAGTTTCGGTAAACGCGCTGAATTATATCGTCCGCATAGGAATTTTGGTAAACAAATTTACGTTCGTACCTTACATTGGCACTTTTTTTCACCACTGTCATTGGGTTAATTACTGCTTTTCCCATATTCCTTACCGTACATTTT
>CAXMOE010000217.1:0-3561 GCA_964194835.1 uncultured Flavobacteriaceae bacterium
ATGGGTATAATATTATCGTAATTCATAGAGATAGAAAATCTAATTTACAGGAAATTGAAAAAGCTTTTCAAAAAATTGCATTAAATAAAATAACATTTAAAAACTACAATATCGATGCTGTAAATCCAGAAAAAAGAAGAGTAGTTATTCAGGAATTAAAAGACCTATTGTCCCCTAAAGGACAGTTAAAAGTATTGGTGCACAGTATCGCCAAAGGGAATTTAAAACCCATGTACTCTGTTGATGGACAAGAATTACAAAATCAGGATTTTCATCTTACGATGGATGCCATGGCCATAAGCCTGTATGATTGGACCAAGGCTTTGGTGAAAGCAAAGCTGTTTGCTGAAGATGCCAGGATCATTTCCTTTACTAGTGAGGGGAATTCCAAGGTGTTGGCAAATTACGCCGCAGTGTCAGTAGCAAAAGTGGCTTTAGAGTCAATTACCAAAAACATCGCAATGGAGTTTGCGCCTTTGGGGATTAAGGCAAATTGTATACAGGCCGGTATTACAGAGACTACTTCTTTGTCAATGATTCCTGGAAGTGAATCCTTGGTTGAACATGCTTTGAAACGAAACCCCAATGGAAGACTGACAAAACCCGAAGATATAGCTAATGTGGTTTATCTACTTTGTACTGAGGAGGCCAAATGGATTTCCGGAACAGTGATTAAAGTTGATGGGGGGGAAAGTTTACATTGATTTCTTCAAAACTAAATTAATGAGTGTTTATGGATTTTAAAAATATTATAGATAGACTACCCTACGACCCCCCCTTTCTTTTTGTTGACGGTTTAAACCATATTGACGAGAAAGGGGTGGAGGGAAATTATACCTTCAGGCCAGACTCGGATTTTTATAGGGGTCATTTTAAAGATCTCCCTGTTACTCCAGGGGTTATATTAACTGAATGCTGTGCGCAGATAGGTTTGGTTTGCTTAGGTTTATATCTATTGACTGAAAGTAATACTTTAATATTACAGGAAGATGTAAAAATAGCCTTAAGCAGTTCGGAAATGGAATTTTATCTCCCGATATACCCCAATGAAAAGGTGATTGTAACTTCCAAAAAGGTATATTTCAGATTCCATAAACTAAAGTGTGAGGTGAAGATGCGCAATAGCATGGGTGAATTGGTCTGTAAAGGAACACTTGCAGGAATGATGAGGCTTCTATCGGATGGATAAACGGGTGGTCATAACCGGTTTAGGCGTATGCGCCCCAAATGGGGTGGGTATATCTGATTTTTCCAAGGCTCTCCAAAATGGGACCAGTGGTATTGGTTTTGAGCAAGAGTTGGCTGACTTAAAATTTGGGTGCCAAATTGCTGGCAGACCCTCACTTTCAGAAACTTATATTGATGATTACTTTACGTCCTTGCAACTACGTGGCCTTAATGCAAGTGGCATTGTATATGGAGTTATTGCAGGAACTGATGCTTGGACCGATGCCGGCCTGTCCATAGCACCCAGGGAAACCCCAGATTGGGACAGTGGAATTATTTTTGGTACTGGGATTTTAGGGGTTGATAAGTTTCGGGAGTCGATACACCTTGTTGATGCTGGAGATGTACGAAGGTTGGGAAGCACCACTGTATTACAGACCATGGCCAGTGGTATCAGTGCCTATTTGGGAGGTATTTTAGGCTGTGGAAACCAGGTCACTACCAACTCATCTGCTTGCGCCACGGGAACAGAAGGTATTTTAATGGCCTATGACCGTATAAAATCAGGGAAGACAAAACGGATATTAACTGGGAGTTGTAGCGATAGCGGCCCCTATGTATGGGGAGGATTTGATGCAATGCGGATCACGCCAAGGGCATTTAACGATAACCCTTCGAAGGCCAGTAGGCCCATGAGTGCATCCGCCACTGGATTCGTACCTGGAAGTGGGGCAGGGGCCCTGGTCTTGGAAACACTGGAAAGCGCTTTGGAACGAGGCGCAAAAATTTACGGCGAGATATTGGGTGGATCAGTGAACAGTGGTGGACAAAGGGGAGCGGGTAGCATGACCGCGCCCAACAGCGAGGCTGTAAAACGTTGTATAGTTCAAGCTGTTGCAAACTCGGGTATTCAAAAATTTGATATTGATACCATCAATGGGCATTTAACTGCTACTGCAAAGGATCCAGTTGAAATACAAAACTGGGCTAGAGCTTTAGAGTGCTCGGGAACAGATTTCCCATATGTTAACTCCTTCAAGGGACTGATGGGGCATTGTTTGGCAGCTGCGGGCAGTTTAGAGTGTGTAGCGGCCTTATTACAATTCGAGCGGGGGCAATTGTTCGGAAATATCAATTGCGATGATATACACCCGCAGATAACGAATTGGGTGGATCCCTACAAAGTACCTAGAGAAACGATTAACTATTCCCCTAAAATTATTGCCAAGGCCAGTTTTGGTTTTGGAGATGTAAATGCATGTGTTATTTTTAAAGCTTTTAACGAATGAGAATTATTGGATTACACCATGGGTAAAACGGAATACTTTGAAAAATTAAAAGAAATCATTAAAATTTATCTTCCAGAAGATGTATCGGTAAATGATATCTCCACAAAAAGTCATTTTATCAATGAACTGAACATCAATTCAGCCAATTTGGTCGATATTGTACTGGATGTGGAAGATACATTTGATATTATGTTGGAGAACGAGGATATGGAGCATATGGAGACCGTTGCTGACGCGATTTTAATCATTGACACCAAACTGTCTAATAAAAATTAATCCATCCCAAAAGACATGATCGCTTTTTTAAAATGGGCCAGAGCCAAAATTAATGTAAATAGACGAATAATCTTTATTTATTGTATCGTGTATTTTACATGGGGAATGGGAATGGATTGGTTTGGTTCCGAAGTGCAGATTGCAAAATTCACCTATTGGTGGCAAGTGGTCAGTTGTTATATTCTATATATGGTCCCAATATCCCTGTTATTGCGAAAGTTGCCGTTCCATACCCAGTATGCTTATGGATTAATTGCAATGGCATTATTGGAATTTGGGGGTTATGCACTTCAGACATCTTATGCTTATGACAATAATTTATTGGACCAATTCTTTGGGATTCGAAACTTTAGCCTGGGAATGGCCTTGTTCTTTACACTGTACTTTCCCTTAGGAAATTGGGGAGTGGAAAAAATATACCGATTTGTTTTTAGTGCAAGTGTATAGGGCTTAAATAAGGGTTCATTAGAGGTTCAGGACCATTTTTATGGTAACCTGATTTTCTTCCCGTTTCTTTTTTATGTTGATCCCAAAATCGGAAGAGTAAAGAGTTGCGGTGCCAATGAACTGATTCCCCTTTCTGACAAACCTGAAGATAGTGGTCTTAATGGTGTCTTTAATTGTTAAATTTCCCATTACTGATAGTTTATCGCCTTGCTGATTTACTTCGGTGCTCTCAAATGAAATGAGGGGAAATTGGTCCTTGTCAAAATATTTTCTGCCCTTTAAATTCCAATCTCGGAGAAAATTCCCTGTTTTAAGTGTACTAACTGCCACAGTACCCTTGTAGATGGATTTGCTGAGGTTGTTCATGTCAATTGTAGAGAAG
>CAXMOE010000218.1:0-248 GCA_964194835.1 uncultured Flavobacteriaceae bacterium
CTTGCCAAAGAAGCTCATTCACAAGAAGGTTCCTATTTGGAAATTTTTAAAGATGAGGGTGCCCATGGATTTAACCCGTCTGACTATCAAATACAATTGACACGAAGAGTGCGGGGCCTCCCATTATGGTTTTCATTGGCCATGTATGGTACCGAAAGATATAGCCGGGCTATTGAAAGGGGTATAGAATTGGCAAAATTAGCTGGCAGGCTTATAGAAGAACATCCTGATGTTGAGCTCGTTAGGGA
>CAXMOE010000218.1:321-3525 GCA_964194835.1 uncultured Flavobacteriaceae bacterium
TTTGCTTTATAAATCCCGATACCGAAGAAGCCGATATTAGGATCATCTTGGCATCAATGAACTAAAAAACAAGCTTATTGAGTTTGAAAGTTAAAAGAGGGCAAATCTCTGTGTTTTAAACTTAGTTAACTACAAAAGTTTTTCTGTTAGGACCAACACCCTTTATGGTCAATGATTTCCATTCCTTGGGAAGAATGGGGTTCTTCTGTATTATTCCGTCTTGGGTAATATCCAAGCCGCCAAACCCAAACAATACTACTTGTAACATGCCACCAGCTCCAGTGGCGAAGTAAGGATTATTGCTTGTAGCTGCTTCTGCCAAAGCCCCAAAAGGAGGTCTTTTATTGGGCTCGTAACTTCGTTTAAACAGTCGGTAGGCATCTTTGGTATTTCCCAAGCGTGCATACAGTACCGCAAATACCGATTGTCCCATGGCAGGACCTTCCTCGGCCAATTTCGGTTCATAATATTTCAGGTCTTTAATGATGGTTTCTTTATCCGCGATGATATTCAACGGATAGGACAACAAATTTACATCGGCCTGTTTTATTCGGTCCCCGGTATAGGCCTTGTGTTCCATAGTAGTCCCATCAGGGAACTTATGAATTTTAATTTTTGATGCAACTTCGATCCAATTACTATTAGGTATTTCCCCAACTTTCCTGGCGGCGAGTACGGCAAACTCAAGTGCCGTTATAGCCGAACCATTGGTAAAGGCATTATCATCTACATTGGGAGCAAATTCATTGGCACCAACTACGTTTTTAATACTGTAACTACCATCCTCATTTTTAACCGAGCGGCTTACCCAATAATCGGCGACTTCTTTCATTAATGGATAGCCACGTTGTTTAAGCCAGTCTAAATTCTGACTTACCCTATAATAATTCCAGAATGCAATCGCTACATCTGCAGTGATATGGTGCTCAAAGGTTCCTGTAAGTGCCCAAGCAGGAGTGGATTCTTCTCCTGTATCATCACTTTCCCAAGGGAACATGGCACCCTTGTAGCCAAAATTAATTGCTTTTTGTTTTGCTTTGTCAAGACGGTCCGATCTATAGTTTACCAATGATTTGGCAATGTCCTGGTTAAGCATTAACAGTGGTGGAAACATCCATAGTTCTGTATCCCAAAAAATATGTCCGTTATAATTTTGTGAAGATAGTCCCATTGGGGAAATACTTAGATTTGAATCACCACGGGAGAACGCATATAGATGGTACAGCGCCAAACGAACATCTAATTGGGATGCTAGATCCCCTTCAATAACAATGTCGCCCTGCCAAAGGTCTTCCCATAATTGTTTATGTTGCCCCAACAGATCTTCCCTAGGGGTCAATAAATTAAATATAACGAAGCGTTCCGATTCGCCTTGTGGGTCTGCAAAATCCTGGGTGGTGCATTCAGCACCTGTCCAAGCAAATTCAAAAACTTCCCCTTTTTTGATTTCTTTTTCAAAGGACAACCTATTGTCATAATCCGATACCTTTTCATGGATCAATTCCGGTCTTTGATTTTCACGTGTAGAATTTATTGCATGCCATATAAACGTTGCCGAGGTGCCAATTAAATGTTTGCCAAATTCACTTTTCGCAACCGTCTGTAAAATGGGCATTGTAGTTTCAAGGTCGGCAAGAACCCGAAAGGTACTCGTAGGGTCTTGAAAATTCCCGGGAGTAATTATTTTTCCAGTCGCTTTTATGGCAATGTCCTTTAAGGGAATTATTTGTATATCTATATATCCAGAATATTGCACGTTTCGGAGTGCATAAATGGTATAGGAGACTTTCGCCTTGTCCTTAAAGGAGAATGAAGTGGTAAATGCCGCGGTTTTCATGTTCAACTCCTGATTCCAATCGCTTACATTTTCTGCTGTAATCTGCTCTCCGTCAATTTCCAAATCCAGATTGGTAAAATTCATTCCCAATAAAATTTTGCTAACCCCCAACAGGGATTCTTTTTCGTAGACATTATTGAGAATTATGGATTTCGTCTGGAAGGGTTTGTCCTCTGGTAAAATCCCTATTCTTCCATTGGCGGTCACTATTCCAGTATACTTATCTACCTTCCCAGAAGAAAGGGTCCAACCTTCTTCTTGGGCGTTCAATGCAAAAGATAAAATAAGATTACATACAAGGAGTAATTTTTTCATGTTTATAAGTTTTCGATATATGACAATAAATATAAAATAATTATACTTTTTACAAAAGTTCAAATTACTATTTTTGCCCATGCAAAACAACGTCCTTATTTTAGATTTTGGTTCCCAGTATACCCAGCTCATCGCCAGACGGGTCAGGGAACTCAATATTTTCTGTGAAATCAAACCTTATAACCATCTTCCGGATGATATTTCTGAATACAAGGCGGTGATTCTTTCGGGATCCCCATTTTCTGTATGGGCCGAAGATGCTCCACACCCGGATCTCTCTCAAATAAAAGGAAAAAAACCATTATTGGCTGTATGTTATGGGGCCCAATATTTGGCACATTACCATGGGGGTAATGTAGAACCTTCGAATACCAGAGAATATGGTAGGGCCAAACTTTCATTTGTGAAACATAGTGAAGGATTTTTTAATGACATTTCCGAAGGTAGCCAGGTATGGATGAGCCATTCCGATACCATAAAGACGTTGCCTGAGAATGCCGTACTCTTAGCCAGTACCCACGATGTAGAAAATGCAGCCTATAAAATAGAAGGGGAACAGAGTTACGCAATACAGTTTCATCCAGAGGTATACCATACCAAAGATGGCAAGCAATTATTGGAAAACTTTTTAGTAGATATTGCTGGGGTGGCCCAAACATGGACCCCAGATTCATTTGTTGAAAATACGGTGGCCGAACTAAAGTCGAAAATTGGAAATGACAAGGTAATTCTAGGCTTGTCGGGCGGTGTGGATTCAACTGTTGCAGCAGTGTTATTGCACAGAGCCATTGGAAAACATCTGCATTGCATCTTTGTCAACAACGGTTTACTGCGCAAGAACGAGTTTCATGAGGTGCTGGAACAATACGAGGGAATGGGCCTAAATGTTAAGGGAGTTGACGCTTCGGCACGCTTTTTGGATGCATTGGCAGGAGAGGACGATCCAGAGAAGAAACGCAAAATTATTGGAAGGGTCTTTATTGAGGTCTTTGATGATGAATCACATTTGGTGGAAGATGCTAAATGGTTGGCACAGGGAACAATTTATCCGG